>LDWW01000052.1 GCA_001045525.1 Chitinispirillum alkaliphilum
TTATTATTTAATCTTTTACACCGCCCGAATCTTCTTTTTGCTTCCTGCTCTCAGATCCCATCTGCGAAACAAATATTGGCAGAAAGGTTACCTTTATTTGGGTTACAATTTTTTGGGAAAGATGGGGAGATTCAACACTACCAACAGTCCCTTTGATGTTTTCAATTGAAGCAACGAAAATTTAACATTATAACGGGCAGGAGTTTTTAGTTGGAAATACAAGTAATAGATGAAAATGATTTGGAAGAAATTGCTTTTTTATACCAACAGCTTAGTAAACATAATTCAGATTTGGGCAAAATGAAATCTGCTTTGAGACAAGCTGTACTTAACTCAAATCATATCCTGCTTGGGGCAAAAGTAAACGGCCGGTTGATTGGGTCACTGGCAGGTAATATATGCACCACATTATTTGGAAAATGCAATCCATTTTTAGTAGTAGAGGATGTCGTTGTTGATGAATCTGAGAGAAGGGCAGGTGTTGGAAAAGCACTGATGATAAGATTGGAAACAATTGCAAAAAAGACTAACTGCAGTTATATTTTTTTGCTCACAGATTCAGATAGACCTGAAGCTCATTACTTTTACGAAGCTCTCGGATACAAATCAGAGCCATACAGAGGGTATAAGAAAATTTTAACAAGCAACTATTAAAGAAAAGAATGGCATTAGAGAGATTGGTAGTGGAAAAGATATCGAAGCACTGTTAATATGCAGTCACACAACAGGTAAACAGCTGTTCTGAAAATAGGGGGCAATGTATACCATGGCCGAAAAAAAATTGAAAGGAGAAAAAATGGATCTGCTTATTCGAAATGAATGTGAGAACGATTACAGGCAGGTTGAAATATTGACACGAGAGGCGTTTTGGAATTTGCATGTGCCAGGTTGTGACGAGCATTATTTGACTCATGTAATGCGTAGCCATCCTGATTTTTTGCCGGAACTTGACTTTGTAGCAGTACTGGATAATAAAATAGTGGCTAATATCATGTATTGCAAATCTCGTTTAGTCTCTGGTAAAGGATTAAGTCTCAATGCAATAACATTTGGACCAGTTAGTGTCTTGCCAGAATTTCAAAAGAGAGGTATTGGTTCTGCTCTGATTCAACATACAATAAAACAGGCAATAGATTTACATCATAAAGTTGTAGTTATTGAGGGACATCCTCATAATTATTGCAAACACGGTTTTTTAGGCTCAAAAAGTATGAGTGTGAGTGATTCTGAGGGGAGGTATCCATATAGTTTACTGGTACTCGAATTGGAGAAAGGATGTTTGAATAATCACTCATGGAAATACTTTCCAAGTGATGTTTATAATTTGGATGAAAAGGAGAGTCAAGAATATGATAAGTTGTTTTCCCCGAAAAAAAAGGGGTACAAGCCATCTCAGGAAGAATATAACATTGGAAGTAACGCATATGTTTTATAGTAAAATACCACGTACGATCAAAGCGATAAACGACCATGCTTCATGGGCTCTTCTCTGCTGCCACTTCAGGTATTTATATATATAATAATGCTGTTTAAGTGTGTACCTATAAACAAGAGAAGTTAAGATTACAAAGGTGAAAATAAGTAGACAAATCATTTTTCCGCTGGCAGCTTTTTAATTCATAACTCATCCCTGCTGTATTCCATATGACCTAACACCATTTTCAAATGACCATAGGAGTATTTCTCTCCGAAATGTTGCTTTGCGGGACCAAGCCCCCTGGCGTTTTGTGACAAAAAGAATTCTGAAATTTCCTCTATTTGTTGTGAGGTTAGGAAATTTTTTACTTCCAGTTCACCACTGGCTACAAAGTGTGCAAGATGTCCCTCAATTGTCGAGCGTGCAAGCCCTCTGTGTTCAGCAATCTCTTCAACTGTTTTCCCATCTTTGAAAAGATCAAAGCTGGCCTGTTTAGTGTTTACCTTTGGTTCTTTTTTGACACGCTCTTCTGCAGGCTCGTCTTTTATGTCAAAAGGAACATTGTTTTCTTCTGCATATTTGCGTAGCACCTCCAAAAGCTCATTACCAAAACTATCAATTTTTCTGTTTCCAATGCCCTTTATGGCCTTAAGTTCTTTAAGAGATGATGGCAGGCGGTTACTGATTTCAGTCATTGTTTTAACAGGCAGGATCATGTAGTGAGGCAGTTCTCTTGAAATGGCCAGCTCATCTCGCCACTCCTTTAATTTTATGTAAAGCTTGGGGTTACTGGAACAGGTATATCCTGATTTTGATCCCATTTTGGTTTTAGGTTGTGACGGTTCTTCGATTGATGCGGTTGCTTTGGAGTGAAGATATTTATTTGTGCAGAATTCATCTGTGCAGGATACAAGGCAGTGCTTTTTTATCCGGATTTCATCCCTAATCAGATTAAGTACATCTGAAAGAGAGCGGAGTATTGCTTTGTTGTCAATATCGATATCCCCTGATGAAATAAGCTCTTTTAAACAATTATCCAACATTTGTGCGAAATAAGCACCTCCCTTTTTTACCCTCTCCTGAAGGGAAAAGTTTTTACCGATATCAGCTTCTTCTAACAGATAGTTTGATATCTGCCTATGAAATTTCATGGCGACATCTAAAATGTCTTTTTGAATCCGTGAAGCCATCCCGTTAAGGTTTTCTGCAAAGGTGGATTGAATGCTTCCCCCGTGTTGATTTATCATATTAAGAAGGAGGTTTACTATTTTCTGAAGGGGGTGAAAATCGAAAAGCTCCAAAAGAAGTTTATTCTGATAGGCGATTCGAGCCTGTTCAAGTTCTTTTTCTCCGGGGCTGTTTCTGGTTACATCTTTATTGAACTGCTCAACTGATGAGCTGTTTATCAGAACTTTGGGTGTAAGTGGGGAGGCAAGTGTGAGCCCCTCGAGTGTTTTGCATCGGCTCAGAGCCACATACACCTGACCAGGTGCAAAAGCTGCCCCGGCGTCAATAACCACTTTATCAAATGTCAGACCCTGACTTTTGTGTATGGTAATAGCCCAGGCCGCTTTAAGTGGATACTGGATGAATGTCCCGCATATTTTCTCCTCGATCTCTTTACTTTGATAATTTATCGAGTATTTGATATTTTGCCAGGTGTCGGGTAATACCTCTATGGGATAATTATCACCCGGACATTTAACATATACCACATCTTTTTGTATTTGTACAACTTCCCCGATGCGTCCGTTGTAGAAGAGTTTCTCCGGAGAGGTGTCGTTTTTTAAAAACATCACCTGAGCCCCTGTTTTAAGCATGAGATTGAAATCTGCAGGGTAGGAGTATTCTGGAAAATCTCCCTCCACACGGGCCTTGAATGTAAAGGGATTGCCTCCTAAACTTTGCATCCGTCTTTCGTTGATACGTGCGGCCTGGTAATTATGAGTGGTGAGAATGATCCCCTCACCGGGACCATGGGATTTATCAGAATGACACCTCTTGTTAATATCAGCTATTGTCCGGTCTTTGTTACTGCCATTGCGGATATCATTAAGCAGGTCGATAAACTCCTGATCCCTTTGCCTGTAAATCTTTTTAAGCTCAATTGTAGTATAGCGTGATTTTTTCAACGCATTACTTGCGAAGAAAAACGGGGTGTCATAATGGCATTTGAGAAGTTCCCACTCTTCCTCCTTAACAACAGGAGAGAGCTGCTGTAAATCTCCTATCATCAATAGCTGCACTCCACCGAAAGGTTGACTCCTGCCCCGCAACCGTCTTAAAACCTCGTCTATACCATCCATCAGGTCGGCTCTAACCATACTGATCTCATCAATTACAACCAGATCAAGACTGCGAATTATGTTTAGTTTTTCACGACTGAATCTGCGTGATTTATTAACTGTTCTCCCTGACATTCCACCTGGAACCTGCGGCCCGAAAGGTAGCTGAAAAAAGGAGTGAATCGTAACACCTCCTGCATTGATTGCCGCCACGCCGGTTGGGGCAAGTACAACCATCCTTTTGGGCGATTTTTCCTTTAAGTTGCGCAGGAAGGTGGTTTTACCTGTGCCAGCTTTTCCGGTTAGAAATATATTCTCGTCTGTACTTTCCAGAAAACGATAAGCAAGTCTGAGTTCGGGATTTTCGGACGTGTGCATGTTTATTCTCCTGAAAATGTTTACAGGTGATATGTTTCTTCTGGAAGCTTGTGTCTGAATAGGTAAGTGTGGAGAACGATTCCAATGGATATCATTATAATTTATGAACCGGTGAAAAATATAGTAATTTCCATCAGCGGATAAGGAAGTGATTGCCTGGAAAGTAATTGGGGGGGACAGAGAATATACTGCTGATGATATTATGATGTTGGAAAGAGCAGAAGGTAATTGGAAGTTTAGAGTGCAATTAATGTTTAGCAACTGGAAAGGGTCTCATACTCATTATAGATCTTTTAAATCTTGGATGTAATTTACCTTCAGTTTTGGTGTCTTATGATGATTTTGCAAAGAATGGGATGAAATAGGAAGTATAGAACCAGACGCAACAGATGCAATTTCTTCACCGGATGGAGCTTTACTCGTTGTAAAAACAAGCAAAGCTATAAAACTATACAGAATTTCCCAGAACTCTGTTGAAAACCTTCAAACAGAAATACCAGTTGGTTCTTTTGATAGATAGAATCGTTCTTAACCAATGGGTCACAGGTGATTATGTTCAGGTTTGGGATAATGAATTATCCAAAATCATGAACAGAGGTTTCTAAATAGACCTCAAGCGAAAAAAACGTTCTTTTGGCTTGTTCTCAGAAGCCTGGTTTACCTATGATTTTTTCTGGATCCGGTTTCACCGATTTGCTGAAAAGATATTAATACCTAGTTCCAATAGTGTCCGGTAAAGCAGTGTCGCCGGGATCCATTAATATCTTTATACACCCTGTATTTTTAATCTTTCAAAAATAATATGAATCTTGTATATTTGGTGATGGCAGTGATTGGAAAGTGTTGTTGTTAACGCGTTGTAAGATAGTCACAACGACAACATAATTCCAATGCTGCCTTTTTTGTGCATAATTCAACTAACTACATATACTCTGCAAGGATTAGAACATGAGCAACAACAGCCACACAGCAACTACGCAGGAAATCTCCGGAAAACCTTTCCGGGCAGGCAACTGGAATAAGGAAATTGACCTTCGGGATTTCATACAGCGAAATTACACCCCCTATACCGGTGATGGGTCTTTTCTTAAAGGTCCCACAGAACGGACCAAAGCAGTCTGGAAAAAAACAAGCGAACTGTTGGCCGAAGAGCTCAAAAAGGGCGGAATGTATGATCTGGATGTCAAAACAATCTCTACGATTGTCAGCCATAAACCCGGCTATATCGATAAAGAAAAGGAACTGATCGTTGGGGTACAAACCGATGCGCCTCTCAAACGGGCGATTATGCCCTATGGTGGTATCAGGATGGTGGAAAAAGCTGCCGAGGCATATGGCTACACACTTGATCAGGGTGTAAAGGAGATATTTGAAAATTACCGCAAAACTCATAACGATGCAGTTTTTGATGCTTACACCAGTGAAATGAAAGCAGCCAGAAGTGCGGGTATTATTACCGGTCTTCCCGATGCCTATGGACGCGGAAGGATAATTGGGGACTACAGGCGGGTCCCTCTTTATGGGGTAAACCGACTCATTGAGGATAAGGAAGAGCAGCTTAGTTCTCTTGAGCTGGATGTTATGGAGGAGAATACAATCAGGGCCAGAGAAGAGATCTCTGAGCAGATCAGATCTCTGAAAGAGCTGGTACAGATGGCCAAGAGTTACGGCTGCGATATAACCCGGCCTGCCCAGTCGGCTAAAGAGGCTGTACAGTGGCTTTATTTTGCCTACCTTGGGGCTGTTAAAGAACAAAATGGCGCTGCTATGAGCATCGGCCGAATCAGTGCCTTTCTTGACATTTATTTCGAAAAGGATATCCAGTCCGGACTTTTAAACGAAGAACAGGCTCAGGAGATCATTGATGATTTCGTTATCAAGTTGCGTCTGGTCAGGTACCTGCGTACTCCCGACTATAATGAGCTGTTTTCAGGTGACCCGACCTGGGTGACAGAAGCGATCGGTGGTACGGGAATGGATGGAAGAACACTGGTTACACGAACCAGTTTTCGTATCCTTCAGACCCTGTTCAATCTTGGACCAGCACCGGAGCCAAACCTGACTGTACTGTGGTCAAAAGATCTGCCTCGGGGCTTTAAGGATTTCTGCGCAAAAGTGTCCATAGAAACAAGTTCGATACAGTATGAAAACGATGATCTTATGCGTCAATACTGGGGTGATGATTATGGTATAGCCTGTTGTGTTTCTGCTATGCGAATTGGAAAACAGATGCAGTTTTTTGGAGCAAGGTGTAACCTGGCCAAAGCGCTGCTATACGCAATCAATGGTGGAAGGGACGAATTGAAAGGCATACAGGTCGGACCACGATTTGAACCTATCCTAAGTGATTATCTGGATTATGAAGAGGTGATGAGTAAGTTTGATGCCTTTCTGGAATGGCTCTCATTATTGTATATCAACGCCTTGAATGTTATCCATGCCATGCATGATAAGTATGCCTATGAACGGATTCAGTTTGCACTTCATGATCGGGATATACTTAGGACAATGGCCTGTGGAATCGCGGGATTATCGGTAGTTGCGGATTCTTTATCGGCTATAAAGTATTCAAAAGTTAAAGTTATTCGCGATGAAAAAGGAATGGCTGTAGATTTTGAGGTAGAGGGAGATTATCCCAAATACGGTAACAATGACGATCGGGCGGATTCTATCGCTGTTGATCTGGTGGAGCGCTTTATGAAAAAACTATACAAGCGCAACACTTACCGCGACTCTATTCCGACCCTTTCTATACTGACCATCACTTCCAATGTTGTTTACGGAAAAAAAACGGGAAGCACTCCCGATGGCAGAAAAGATGGTGAGCCATTCGCCCCGGGTGCCAATCCGATGCATGGACGCGACTCAAAAGGTGCTCTTGCCTCGTTGTCTTCTGTGGCAAAACTCCCTTATGCTTATTCTCAGGATGGAATTTCCTATACCTTCTCAATTGAGCCGGGATCACTTGCGAAATCAGAGGCAGACCAGATTAAAAATCTGTGCTCTCTGCTCGATGGATATTTCGCGCAAATGGGACACCATATAAATGTCAATGTGCTTGACAGAGCGATGCTTCTGGATGCAATCGATCATCCTGAAAAGTACCCCCAGCTTACCGTGAGGGTTTCGGGATATGCGGTTAATTTCACCAAGCTTACCCGGGAACAGCAGTTCGATGTTATAAACAGGACATTTCATGCTAAATTTTGAGTTATAGGTTGATGATGAAAAATGAAATCAAAAATATCAAGAGTGGGCAATATCCACTCTATAGAAACGTTTGGAACAGTAGACGGTCCGGGCATACGGTATACTATCTTTTTTCAGGGGTGTCCCCTGAGGTGCAGATATTGTCATAACCGGGATACCTGGAGTACTGAAGGAGGACGGCAGGTAACAATTGAAGAGCTTCTGGAGGAGATCGAAAAATACCGACCTTTTCTGGAATCTTCCGGTGGTGGAGTTACTGCCACTGGGGGAGAGCCGCTTCTTCAGGCTGACTTTGTCAATGAGCTTTTTCGGGAACTAAAGGCCCGGGGTATCCATACAGCACTGGATACTTCGGGATTTATAACGATTACACCGGTTTTAGAAGAGCTTCTTGAAGTAACTGATCTGGTGATGCTCGATATCAAGCATATTGACGAAGAGAAGCATAAAGAATTAACTGGTGTTTCGAATAAAAGAACTTTGGCGTTGGCTGAGTATCTTTCTGAATGCAACATCAGGACCTGGATCAGACATGTGGTGCTGGAAGGATATTTCGAAGATGATCAGAGCGATCACCAGCTCGCAGAGTTTATCAGTACCCTTTCCAATGTAGAAAAAGTGGAGCTTCTTCCATACCATTCGATGGGAGCTTTCAAGTGGGAAGAGCTGGGACTCGATTATCCTCTGGAAGGGTTTGACCCACCCTCTGCGGAGAAAATGAAAACAATAATAGAGATATTCAAATCTCATGGTATAGAAGTTTCGGCTTAGTCTTGTATGCAGGTTTAATCACACCAGGAAAAACCAGTTTCTTTGTATGGTGTTTGCAGAAGGATCTTGATTCATCCATAGTTGCTCTGGAAAATTATACGTGTCTCGATTCTGCTCACCCTGAGCGTTTCGATTTCCGAATCGGAGCAGTCGAAAGGTTCCTGTACTGGAGCTATTCTGACTAAGTATTGGATACTATTTTAAAGCCAGAATATAGAATAAACACAAATGTTTATCGGTAGTGAATTTCAGTTCTTAAACAACAACGCCTATCCGAAAGAGAAAAGAATATGTCAACCGAATTATCCCCGGGTATCAGCCACACATCACAGCAGATAGTAACCACAGAGCACTCTGCCTCCAGTTTGGGATCGGGAATGGTTGAGGTGTTTGCGACTCCGGCCATGGTTGCCCTTATGGAGAATGCGGCTATGCTGGCCGTGCTTCCTCATTTACCAGAGGGACAAAACACCGTTGGTGCCGAAATATCAGTTAAACACATAAAGGCAACCCCCATAGGAATGACTGTACACAGCAAAGCGACCCTTACCGGCGTTGAAAATCGTAAGCTGGAGTTCGAGGTAACAGCCTGGGATGAGGAAGGCGAAATTGGTAAGGGGAGGCATACCCGTTATGTTATCGATGTGGAGCGGTTTATGGGGAAGTTGAAGGGGTAGAAAATCGTAGGAAAACCACTCTTCTTACCCCAAAGGGGCTGTGTCCGGTGCCTGGTTTTTTATTAAGGTATGATATTGAACAGCCCCGTTCTAAACATAACATCAAATGACAGTTCAGAGGAATGCAAAAAAAATTGACATACTAAGTGGTTTTGGTACTATTTTGAATGGGTATCAACGAAAGCCCTTTTTTCCATGAAATCATTTCCAGACAATCTGAAATTCAAGTATCCCTGGCGTTCTTATCAGGAACGCGTATTGAAAGAACTTGAAACTCACCTTGACAACAAGAAGCTTCACGTTATTGCACCCCCGGGTTCCGGGAAAACGATTCTCGGGCTCGAAGTCCTGTTAAGGTTAAATTTGCCTACCCTCATTCTTTCCCCTACAATCACGATTCGGAACCAATGGGTTGACCGGCTATGCGAACTTTTTCTACCCGTGGGTTCTGTAAAACCGGACTGGATTTCGAAAGATATTCGGAGTCCGAAATTGTTAACTGTTGTAACTTACCAGGCTCTTCACAGTGTAATCTCGGGCAAACAGGAGAAAGAGGAGGAACCGGAGGAGGAATATAATAGCAGTAATCAAACGGTCCCTGTGAGTTGCAAATCTGAGAGAAAGGCTTTGGTCAGTAAATATCAGGCGTTAGGACTGGGAACGTTGGTCGTAGACGAGTGTCACCATTTGAAAAATGAATGGTGGCGCAGTCTCACTCATTTTGCCGGGAAAATTAACGAGTTGACATTGGTGTCTCTGACTGCTACTCCTCCCTACGACGCCACTCCTGCAGAGTGGGATAGATATAAGGAGTTTTGCGGTCCGGTTGACGCGGAAATCAGCGTGCCAGAGCTGGTCCAAAAAAAAGATCTTTGTCCGCACCAGGATTTCGTGCTTTTCTCTGAACCTGCTGATGGCGAAAGACAAGTTCTCTCAGGTTTTCATGCGGGTGCAGAACAGATTTTCAGGGAAATAAGATCTGATCGTGAATTTGCAAAAATAGTTTTACAGCACCGGTTTATTACTGACAATGAAAAATGTGTTTCTGAAATACTGGATGATCCGGCCTACTATTCGAGTATGCTTATATTCCTGCATGGAGTAGGTGTATCCCTCAATGAGAAATTGTTTGAGGTTCTTGCAGTTTCTTCTGGCGAGACACCTGCACTTACTATGTCCTGGCTTGAAATTCTTTTAACAGGAATGCTTTACAAGGAGCCCCCATCCGATTCGCATCAGAAAGAAAAGATCGAACAACTCAAGGTAAAACTAAAGCGCATCGGTGCTATCGAACGCCGCAAGATAACCCTCACAAGTAATAGTACACTGTATAATCTTCTCTCGCAGAGCGTCAGTAAGCTTGAGAGCATGTCGAGGATCGTCGCAATTGAAAAAACGTCAATGGGCAATGAATTGAGACTGGTAGTTCTCTCCGATTACATACGTAAATCTCTTCTGCCCAAATCTACAGGGGATTCCGGACGTGTTCTAAAACTTGGAGTCGTACCAATATTTGAATATCTGAGAACGCGGCATAAGAACGATACGAAATTTGGAATCCTCAGCGGGAGCCTTGTTGTGATTCCGCAAGCAGCATTTTCTTCGTTCAGAAATTCCTGTAATAAGAATGGAGCATCTTTTGAGAACGTTAAAACCTCGCCCTGGCCCAGTGATCCGGACTATCTGATTATCGAATACTTTGGGAACAGCAAGCAGAAAGTAGTAAAAACGATCACCAAAATTTTCGAAGATGGATATATTAACGTTTTAGTAGGAACAAAAGCTCTGCTTGGTGAAGGCTGGGATTCGCCATCTATCAACTCACTTATATTGGCCAGCTTTGTGGGTTCGTTTGTTCTGTCAAACCAGATGCGGGGACGCGCAATCCGTTGCCACCAGGGCAATCAAAAAAAGGTTTCCAACATCTGGCATCTTGCCTGCATTGACCCCGATTCCCCAACGGGGGGCGATGATATTGAGATGCTCAGTCGTCGTTTCAGTGCATTCCTGGGACCATCAAACCGAGATGACTTCATTGAGCAGGGGTTACAAAGACTTGACCTTGAGGTAATGCCAATTACAAATAATAAAATTTCTCTTCTGAACAGAAAAATGGAAACTCTTGCTAAGGACCGAAATGGAACAAGGGAAAAATGGCAGATATCATTAAACAAAGGGAGCAGGCTGGTGGAAGAAGTTAAAACTCCTGTTAACCTTGTACCTAAGGGGTTTCTATTCACCAGGACTATAAGGACGCTGTTTTTACAGGGAGTATACGGTGGCGGAGCAGTAATCTCCAACCTCTTCCGGGGTCTGGCAAGAACAAGCAACTCCAGATATGTGTGGATGTTTATCGGGGCAGCCCTTTGTATTGGATTTGTCACCGTGTTGCCAAAAACAATCCGCTGCTTGTGGCTCTATCTTAGAAACGGTCCCGTTGAGGGAGCTGTCCGGCAGATCGCACATTCCCTTCTCGAAACACTGAAACATCTGGGGGAAATAAAAACAGACAACAGTAAGCTAAAGCTTGTCACTGAATACGATGGACAGGGAGCTGTTTACTGTTCTCTTGACGGCGCAAAATACTTTGAGTCTTCTGTGTTCAGAAATTCTCTTCAGGAAATACTGGGACCAATCGGAAATCCCAGATACCTTATTGTTCGGAGTTCCCAATATTCCTTTTGGGAGAGACGCGATTTTCACCAGGTCCCGGCGACACTCGGTCTTAAAAAAGAAACAGCATCAACCTTTTCTGATTTCTGGAAAAAGCATGTGGGAAAAAACACTCTTATTTACACCAGAAATCCAGAGGGACGCAAAAGATTGGTTCAGGCACGGGGATACGCGCTATCGGCTGCCTTAGCTGAGAAGTCTGAAATTGTATGTAAATGGAAATAGACAGCTCTGAAAAAACTGTTTATAACCAGCTGGATTTTTGTATATTCCAGTTTCCCAAAGTTGGACCCAGAGATCACCCCTGACACTTAATCCATAATAAATGAGGGTTACAGATTGTAATAAGCCGTTTCTGTATCGGTTTTTGAGTACCGGTGAAAGGAATGTTGGTTTAAGGGAAATAAAGCCAGATAACTACTGTAATGAGCTATAATAAACAAGGAGGATAGGTTCAAAAAATTCTACATCACTACAACCTTACCATATGCCAATGCGATTCCTCACGTGGGACATGCAATCGAATTCTTCCAGGCCGATGCGTATGCGAGATATTTCAGGAGTAAACTTGGGAAGGAAAATGTGTTTTTCAATGTTGGAGTTGACGAGCACGGTTTAAAAGTTTTCACAACTGCAAAGGAGAACGGCACTACTCCGGAAGCATACCTCAATGCAATAGTACCTAAGTGGTTAGACTTCTGCGATAAGTTCAGAATCAGCCATGACTATTTCTATCGCACATCTTCTGATGATCACCATGCTGGCTCAAAAAAAATCTGGCAGCTTTGTAATGAAAAGGGCGATATTTATAAAAAGCACTATAAGGGTTTCTATTGCGTGGGCTGCGAGGCATTCCTTCTCCAAAGAGATCTGGTCGATGGTAAATGCCCACATCATGGCAGACAGCCGCAACGCTACTCCGAAGAAAACTATTTCTTCCATCTGTCCAAGTATTCTGATCTGATTATCGAATATCTGAATTCTAATCCCGATTTTCTCAAACCTGCTTCCAAAAGGCAGGAACTTCTGAATTTCCTGAAGGATATGGAAGATATAAGCATATCACGGAACCGTTCAAATCTCCCCTGGGGGATAGAGGTACCAAATGATCCTCAACACACTATGTATGTCTGGTTTGATGCTCTTACCAATTACATAAGGGTATTGGGTTTTGACACCGATATGCAGAGGTTCAACTCATGGTGGCCGGGTGTGCAGCTGTGTGGTCCCGACAATCTCAGGTTTCAGGGAGCAATATGGCAGGGCATGTTGGCTTCTCTTGGTTTGCCATTTACAAATAAACTCCTGGTACATGGAACTATTTTCGGTTCTGATGGACAGAAGATGTCGAAAACTCTCGGCAATGTTGTTTCCCCTCTTGATCAGTTTGAAAAATATGGTTCAGATATTTGCAGGTTTTACATGCTTGGGGTACTTCAGACGTATACCGACTGCAGCTATCGTGAAGAAGATCTGAAGAGTGCGTATAATGCGCAACTGGCAAACAATTATGGTAATCTCCTGAATCGTCTGATACACCTTGGGAATAAAAAAGAAATTAACATCCAGGATTCATCAAAAATTGCACCTGAATTCAGAAGTGTTGTAGATCTGTATCGGAAGAGAATCGAAAATGCGTACGAAGATTTTGAACTACAGGAAGCTGCAAAAGCGATAACTGAATTGGTCTCTTCAGGCAATCAGCATATTCATGAAAAAGAACCATGGCGACAGAATCATGAGGATGCAACTGTAACGATGAATAACGTTTCCTATTTAATGCAAACTGCAACGGAGCTTTATGAACCAATTATTCCAGATGGGGCAATGAAAGCAAAAGAAGCAATAGTAAAACGAAAAAAAGTAATTCTGTTTCCCCGTGTTTGAGAGAATGCATAATTGCACCTTGTGTGCAATTATGCAAGTGTGCAATTATGCAAAAAGACCGGGAGAAAATTTTGGAGTCAATTTTACTCTTCAATTTACCTAAATACTATTTTTCCAGTTCTTTTTTTTGTGGTTTAAAAGTGGAAAGAGTAAGGATACTACATGCCTATTACGAGTAAACGTATAGAAAGTTTCACCGAATCGGTTATACGAAAAATGACCAGAATTGCAGACGAATGTAATGCGGTCAATTTATCCCAGGGCTTTCCCGATTTCGATCCTCCGGAAGAGTTACTTGCCTCTGCTCAGAGGGTAGCCCGTCAAGGACCTCATCAGTATGCTGTTACATGGGGTGCTCCAAACTTTCGTAAAGCTCTTGCATCAAAACTCACCCGTTTTATGGGATTGGATATTGATCCTCAAAAGCATCTTGTTGTCACTTGTGGGAGTACAGAAGCAATGATGGCGTCGATGATGAGTTGCTGTAATCCCGGCGATAAGGTGGTTATTTTCTCCCCTTTTTATGAAAACTACACGGCCGATACCATTTTAAGCGGTGCCCAGCCAATTTATGTGGCGCTCAGACCACCAACATTTACCTTCGATCCCCGGGAGCTGCGGGAAGCGTTTTCTCAAAAACCCAAGGCGCTTATTCTATGTAACCCGTCAAACCCATCAGGAAAGGTTTTCAGCCGGGAAGAGCTTGAGTATATCGCCTCACTCGCCATAGAATTTGACACTTTTGTAATAACCGATGAAGTATATGAGCACATCATATTCCCACCTCATAAGCACACTTATATGTCAACCCTCCCGGGAATGTGGGAGCGAACTCTAAGTTGCAGCTCACTGTCCAAAACCTATTCAATTACAGGGTGGCGTTTGGGGTATGTAGCAGGTCCCCGTAAGGTAATAGACGGAGTGAAAAAAGTACATGATTTTCTTACCGTCGGCGCTGCTGCCCCCCTTCAGGAAGCTGCGCTTACCGCCCTCAGCTTCCCAGACAGCTATTATGAGAAGATTTCACAGGATTATTTGGCAAAAAAAGAGCTTTTTCTTCGTTATCTCAGGGAGGCGGGACTTTCATTCACTGAGCCAGAGGGTGCATATTATGTGATGGTAAATATAGAAAAGTTTGGGTTTGAAGATGACCAAACTTTTTGTGAATGGATGGCCAGGAAAATCGGAGTTGCCGCAGTCCCCGGTTCAAGTTTTTTCAGGGAAACTATAAATTCACACATCCGGCTTCACTTTGCAAAAAAAACGGAGACTTTGCATGAAGCGGGCAGAAGGCTGTTAAAACTGAAAAGTATTCTCGGCCAATGAAATTTCACCAAGCTCTTGTCCATGGTTATCTGATAAAACGTTACAAGCGCTTTCTGGCTGATATTCGTCTCGATGATGATTCCATTGTAACCGTTCACTGTGCAAATTCGGGATCTATGAAAAGTTGTCTGAAAGAAAATGCTGAGGTTTATTTGTCTGATAGTATGAACCCAAAGCGCAAAACCCGTTATACATGGGAGATGATAAAGATAAATGGAGACTGGGTTGGGGTAAATACCGCAAATCCAAATAAACATGCAACCGAGATACTTAA
>LDWW01000053.1 GCA_001045525.1 Chitinispirillum alkaliphilum
ATTACTGTAATAAATTTCGACTGGAAATCCAACTCCATACAATTAGAAGTCATTGATTCAAAAATCAAAGAACCATTGGAAAATATTCCTCCATTGCAGTTTGCAAAGCCGGATCTTTTTTTAGAAGTGTTAAACAAACCCGAAGATGAGCAGAAAGGGCTGGAGCTCATTCTTCCGGAAAAAATATCTTCAAGCGATACATCTGTAATCCTCAAAGTTTCATTTCCCGTTGACTCCATTACACCTTTTGAGTTCGACATTGGTGAACAGCAGCAATTGAAAACCATACCATTTCATCTCATACTCCTCAGACAGTTTCAGAACCATTCCCCGATCTATTCAATTCCGGTTATTGCAGCATATAACAGCAATGATACAGAGGGCAATACCGGCTTTTTTGAAATTGATTTGCGAAAACTGGTTCCTACTGCATTAACAAGACCGGGTAAATATTACTGCTATCTTGCAGGATTAAATCTCTTTTCGGATGTACAGGTTGTAATTGTTGAGGATGAGGGTGAAGGTGAATAGGAACACAGAATTGAGTTACAATTATGGATAGTGACGGAAAAATGTTTGAGGAGGTTAGGCTACCTATAAATACCGAAGCCATGAAAACATTTGATATCACTAAAAAAAGTTCCATGGCAAAGAGATCAATTAAAGCCGGTCTGGAGCATGAATATTGTATTATAACAAGGAGATCATAAGCTTACAGCAAAAATAAAAATAAAGAACTATGAGTTTTCCGTCTCAAGCGACGAAACATTTAAAGTGAGTAAAAAGATTAATGAAAAATGGGAAGTAATTGGAGAGACCAATCCAAGAGATAAAACTATGGGACTCGGAGTAAGTTGGACAACGGATGAACTGCCTGGTGTTCCACAAATCTCATTTTTTGCCGGATTGTTTGTTTAGGGTTTAAGAGAGGATTCTGTAATGCCTCTCGTATCAAATGCACCAGGTTTTTTTGAACGAAGAGCTACTGGTGAACTTCTTTCACCTATTACAAAGTGGAACGACTTAAACCTTCGTGAGCAGCGGCTGCTTACAGTTCTGGGTTTCATGAAGGATGGAGATCCTGTCTGGGAAAACAGGATTTTTTGGGATTATAAACATCAATACCCTATTGAGCAGTTTCCAAGGTCAGCACAAACTTCTTACTTAGACCTCTCTGCTGAGGAACAAGTAGCAGTAATACATCTGGGATTCAACGGAACAACCTGGCCAAGTAGAATTAAGGATACCGCAGCAAATCAATAATTATGTAACATTTTAAACAGGAGAAAGCAATCATGAACAGTGGCGAAAGAAAATTTCACAAACGAGCACAGAACGTTGTATCAATTGTCATCTTTTTGATAAGTATGATTTTTGCTACAGACAATACGTCAGAAAGTTACACTACTGTCGATTCGAGCAACAAAAGTACGGGTCTTTTCGAACGACTATTATCTTCAGAAGAACCCCCATTTACTGATATTGAAAGGGAAGCATTTTTAGATGTTTTAAAGGGGCATCGAGGCTTAACCTCCTCGCGGACTTCAAGTGTTTATGAACAGAAACATGTAAAAATCATCGAATTTACCACTATTCCTCAAATAGATATGCCGATTCATAAAGATGCAGCATTTAAAGGAGTTCTGGAACATGCGCGATTAAAAATCGCCACTTTATATGAAGCGATAATGGACACATCTAACCTGCACCTCTTTCATGGTGATATTACTCTTGAAATACTACTGAACAAAGAGGGACGCGTTAAAACCTGTAAAATCCAAGGATCTTCCGTGAGGGTTCCTGATGTGAATAATTCACTTATAGATTTCGTTGAACAACTCGATTTCGAGCCGGTTTGGTATGATAAGAGAATAAATGGAATGACTGTAAAGTTTTCATTTCGCCCCTGATCAAAAGTGTTGTGTATAGTGTACGTTCTCTGCAGAGGAACAAGTGGCAGTAGTGCATCTTGGTTTCAATTCGACAACCTGGCCAAATTTTATTAAACGTACCGCTGCAAAGTAATAATGAAAAAATAATAAAATCAGGAGAATACAATTATGAAAAAAAATAAACTTTTTTCAATTAGTATCATAGTAACCCTTGCTATTTGCGCTACAGCCATGATGTCTATAGCAGATTCTGAAGATAGCATTTCAGAATCAAGCCCGCCAGCACAACAAGAAACAGAAATTGATAGAGCACTTCTAAAAGGGATGTTTAGACCCAAAGAAGATGTGGATAAAAGTCAAGAAACTATTTTTCCTGGTGAAATTGACTTTAAAGATTTAATAAATCCTTCAGGAGGCTTAACCTCCTTGCGACCTTCAAGTGTTTATGAACAGAAACATGTAAAAATCATCGAATTTACCACTATTCCTCAAATAGATATGCCGATTCAAAAAGAAGCAGCATTCAAAGGAGTTCTGGAACATGCGCGTTTAAAAATCGCCACTTTATATGAAGCGATAATGGACACATCTAACCTGCACTTCTTTCATGGTGATATTACTCTTGAAATACTACTGAACAAAGAGGGACGCGTTAAAACCTGTAAAATCCAAGGATCTTCCGTGAGGGTTCCTGATGTGAATAATTCACTTATAGATTTCGTTGAACAACTCGATTTCGAGCCGGTTTGGTATGATAAGAGAATAAATGGAATGATTGTAAAGTTTTCATTTCGCCCCTGATCAAAAGTGTTGTATATAGTGTACGTCCTTTTCAATTGAGGTTTACTCTGATCAGCCCGTTTTATGTTACTTTTTGTTTTCTGGTGCCGATTGAAGCTTGCGAATATTCTATCTCGGTGGATTTACACAGAAAGCCACTACCTATACACATCTCTCTCTGAGCCCCATAGATGGTAGTGAACACATGCTCTTTCATTTGTTAATATCTCTATCTATATTATCCCAGGCCTCATAGGCACGACACATCTGCTCCTATATCCCAATCCGCTCTTTATTTTTCTCCTGAGCACCATAGGTGCGGCACGTCTGTAGCAAATGAAATTTGCGGAAGACATCCGGAGGTCCGGAGGACCGGCACCAAAAATCGATACATTTATTCATTTCCCAAAAAAATTTTGATTCAACACAATCCCCCCCCAGAAACCATATTTTTCAAGCATTTTTCACATTTCCATATTAAATTCACATAAAACCAAGCTTCTCCGCAATTGAGGGGCTGAGTTCAAGATGTGGGGTTTAGGGGAATTGCGGATATAATCTTTAGCGTTGGCCAAAATTCTTGAACTGCTCTTCTCAAGACAGGGCGCGGGGGAAGAAAAAGAGATTATGAAACAAAATAAATCGAATTACTACTTCACAACAATTCTTCTTATTCATATACTTGTCTATTTTTTTGCAATTGATAATGATATTTTCACATTACATGAATACCTTAATCGTCCAAACCAAACCCATACTGAACAACCACGTTTAATTAATGTTTCATGTTTTGACAAATCGATTTATGATTTATCCCAATTAACAGTCTCTTGTAATGTAAAAATCAATAATCCACAAATCGTAATCATTTGGAATTCGATTTTTCTTTCGTATAATTCACGAGTACACCATTTATTGAAAATTAATGGATCCTATTTTGCGCAAAAATTTAGACTGATAACTGCTTTGCATAGAAAGAATGTTTTTCATAAATCCTCTGAAGACGAAGATAAGGAATATTGCTTTAGCTCATAAACGGTAATTCCTGTTTAAAAATCAATTTAACAATTTTTAGAGGATAATAAATGACTATGAATAAAGAAATAAATGATACAATTGTGAACTCAATTAAACGAAAATCCTTATTATATAGAATTTTCAAATATCTCCTTGTTATTTTAGCTTCAGTTACCCTATTAATTTTAGCCTTTGTCGCTTGGATATATTTCACTCTCATTGCCGGCCCAGGACCTTTCGAGTTTAATGATTTTCATCCCTTCAAATCTTCTAAGGCAAAATTAGAATATTTAGCTTATGAAGATGCCATGGTAAAGAATTGGCCGGTAATTTCTGAAGAAAAGACTGTTACTACATCATTTGGAAAAACCTTCATGAGAATCAGTGGCCCTGTTGATGCTCCTCCATTGGTTCTTTTGCCTGGCGGAGGGTCTAACTCACTGATATGGGATGCTAATATTGAGGCATTTTCGGAAAAATATCGAACCTATGCTCTTGATAATATTTATGACTGGGGAAGAAGTGTGTATGTTCGTAAAATCGAAAATGGTCAAGATTTTGCGAACTGGCTTGATGAATTATTCGATACACTACAACTTGGCAACAGCATTAATTTGGCCGGATATTCATACGGTGGTTGGGTAGCTAGTCAGTACGCACTTAATTTCCCTGCGCGATTGGCTGGTCTTGTTCTCATCGCTCCTGCATGGACAATCTTGGATGTTACTATGGAATTTTTATTTGCGATGGCAAAATCTATCCTGCCCATTCGAACCTTTAAATCAGATATGATGTATTGGGTATGGAAAGACCTCGCAGAAATGGGCGAAACCGGAAAAAGAAGAGTTGAAGACCGAATAGACTATTATCAAATCGCAATGAAATGTTTTAAATTCAAAACAGGAGTGCAGCCCACCGTTCTTACTGATACAGAACTTAATCAATTGAAAATGCCGGTTCTGTATCTTGTTGGAGAGAATGAAACAATCTATGACGGTGAAAGTGCAATAAATCGCCTGCGCGAAACTGCACCGCAAATTGAAACTTTTTTTATTAGAAATACAGGACATGATTTAATGTTTACGCATACAGATATGGTAAACAGAAGAATACTTGAATTTCTCAAGAAATGATTGAAAACTGAAAGAAAAAGAACTTATAAAGACCCGCACCCGAAGACAAGAGGGGAGCAGTCCAAGAACTCTGCGCTTCGCTTGCCCTTCGGGTCGGCCAACAAACGCAGCACAAAAGTTTGCTCCACTTCATTTCGCAAACCTTCGTGCGTGCGTCAAACGTTATATGCCATGCCTGCCAAAAAGAGAGGACGAATGGAAATCTTATTAGCAGATATCAATGACATCTCTGAGATTTTGGATTTACAGAAAATATCATACAAACAGGAAGCTGAAATATATAACGATTATCAGATCCCGCCTTTAACACAAACAGTTGAAGAAATCGAAAATGAATTTAATAATAATACAGTATTAAAAGCTGTAATTGATGATATTATTGTTGGCTCAGTTAGAGCATATATCAAAAAAAACAAATGCTATATTGGAAGATTAATAGTTCATCCAAATCATCAAAACAAAGGTATTGGCACAAAATTAATGAATAAAATTGAAAAATATCTTGAAGATAAAGGGATTGTTAAATATGAGTTGTTTACGGGAGAAAAAAGTCAAAAAAATATTTATCTATATCAAAAATTAGGTTATAAAATATTCAAAAGCGAAAAGCTAAGTGATATTGTTATAATTGTTTACTTTGAAAAAGAAATTGCCAGGCACGGCATATAACATCAAGCGTTTTTTCTGCATTCAGGGTGCAGAAAAAACCTGTTGAACGAAGCGCTCATCAAAGCAACTGCTGCTATATTGATTATAGGAAAAAGTATTCAGGGCGTATTACCGGCAAAGATCCGCTTGTCTGTAAGGAATGCAAAAAAGGGAGAATGATACTTATATCGCAATGACAGGCCGGAGGAAACAGCTGATCTTGGTTCAGGAGGGAATACCCTAAAGCTCAGGATGTAAGATCACTTGAGGTATAGAAACGTGCCGACTTTTTGTCTTTTAAAAAGCAGCTGTTTTAGGAGCCTCAAGGTTTCTATTTCTTAGAACTTTATAAAAGGTGTTTTGTTTGTGTTTTATTTTGATAAGATGAGGAGATTTTTTTTGACAATCACTTTCTGAACAGATATCCCACCCCCCAATTTGCCGATACTATATTATCCATATGCCTCTTTTGGCAAGTAACAGGCAGGATTCAATTTCCTATATAATATGTAAGGTAATGTGCAGTTGCCCGGCTTTGTTCAACGGAATTACATCCGCAATTGAAAGGCTGAGTTCAAGATGTGGTTTTATGGGAATTGCGGATATAATCCTTAGCGTTTTGTGCAATATGCTTTGGCCAGAAATAGGATGGCGCGCGGAATAAGAAAGCATGAATAGAAGCGGTACTTATTCTGGAAAGGTCATAAAAAATAATGGAACCCAAAATTTTTAGAAATATTACCCTTTATATATTATGTGTGATTTTTGTATTAATACAGATATTTATCGAAGTATCAAAACCAATTGCGATTTTAGTAATTGTTAGGAATCTCGTTTTTCTGATCTTTGCTTCTCAATTGATCTATACTGGTATCCGTGGTTTAAAATTGAAGGACAGATCAAAAACAAATGCATGGTTGCGTGTAGTTTGTGGCTATTCTCTTTATGGAATAGTCATTTGGACTAACATAGCAACCATCAATTTAAGCATTGATGTGATTAATCAAAATCAAAGAAGGTTAGATATAACTGAGGAAAGGTTATCTGAGAATAATTTGAGTACTGAAGCACTCTCCTTTCTATACTATGTAAAAGCAAGGGAATCGTTTATAAAGAGTGGCGAAATTATCTCTTTTGTTGATTCAAGTGGTACAGAAAAAGTTTTTGATCCTACGCAACAAGATATCGAGACAAAAGAGCTACTAAACAATTTGAAATTAAACATAATTGACCAATATATTGCATTAGCTATCTTAGCCATTACTGTTGTTACAGTAACAGGCTTTGCGATTTTATACAAAAGAAATAAAGCAGGAACAGGAGCGCGCCAGGACTAAGAGGCCAATTACCACGACGCCTAACATCAAGCGTTTTTTCTGCATTCAGGATGCAGAAAAAACCTGTTGAACGAAGCGCTCATCAAAGCAACTTCTGCTATATTATTTATAGGAAAAAGTATTCAGGGCTTAACTTCAGATTCCGGGGCATTCTGTTTTGTGTCAACACCGGTTTATTATCTCCGATTTTCCTTTCCAGAAGATATTCAGGTTTGAGGTTACTGAACCCAGTTATGTCCGGTTTTTGATTCTGTAGCTTTCTCCTTTCATTATGACCACATCCGCTGATGAAGAAACCAGTCGAGCGATTCAGAAGAGAAATCAGAAGCAGATACAAAGGTGTCTTCCGTTCACTGGTATGATAACATTAAGCGTATTACCGGCAAAGATCTGCTTGTCTGCCAGGAATGCAAAAAAAAGGGAGAATGATACTTATATCGCAATGACAGGCCGGAGGAAACAGCTGATCTTGGTTCAGGAGGGAATACCCTAAAGCTCAGGATGTAAGATCACTTGAGGTATAGAAACGTGCCGACTTTTTGTCTTTTAAAGAGCAGCTTTTTAGGAGCCTCAAGGTTTCTATTTCTTAGAACTTTATAAAAGGTGTTTTGTTTTGATAAGATGAGGAGATTTTTTTTGGCAATCACTTTCTGAACAGATATCCCACCCCCCAATTTGCCGATACTATATTATCCATATGCCTCTTTTGGCAAGTAACTGGCAGGATTCAATTTCCTATATAATATGTAAGGTAATGTGCAGTCGGCCGGCTTCGTTCAACGGAATTACATCCGCAATTGAGAGGCTGAGTTCAAGATGTGGTTTTATGGGAATTGCGGATATAATCCTTAGCGTTTTGTGTAATAAAATTACCATGCGGAAAAAGAGCCGCCACGGAATAAGAAAGACAGAAACATTCACCCACTCAAAGTAAGAACTATGTGGATTAGAAAATCAGATACGTTTAGTGCTTCTGAAGGCAAAGCAAAGAAACCATTTAATATAATAATCATTTTTATTCTACTCTCATTTTTAATACACATAATTTCTGGTTTACAATTGTTTAGTTTTTTACTTGCAGGTATACTTACATTATTATTTCGAAAAAAAAAACCTGATAATACTCTATTGTGTCCGGTTTGTGATATTTCCAAACAAAATGATGGCAAAATGATTTGTGAATGTGGTAATCATTTTGCGCCTATAAGCCATTTTGAATGGGTAGATGAGTCAGAAAATGTAAAGGAAGACCAAGATGATGATTACGAAAATGAAACCGAGAATGGATTTTTTGACGGTTGCCTTTTTCCTATAACAACGACCCCCAAATTTAATGATCTGATAACTAATGAGGATACCGAGGAACAACTAATATTTGTAGATCGTGATATTGAAACCATAAACAATGTTAAAAACAAGTTAGAAAAAGCGGGCATAGAAACTCGAATTAGAAACGTTAGAAATAACTTGGTATATACATATAACATAAATGTGTTCAACAAAGACTTAGCAACTGCTCAAAATATCATAACAGAATTTAAAAATGATTCTATCCATAATCGTCAGCTAGAAATTTTGAAAAGAACCAATTGTAGAAAGTGCGGATCGAATGATTTTTATATGAGTAGAGATAGCTCGATAATTGATGAAGTTTTCCATCAGGATAAATTTAAATATGTATGTTCTAAGTGTAGTAAAGTAATATGGTTAAACATCTAAAAACAGGACAGGTGTCTGAGGGTGAGTGGCTGTATTTGTTTCAATGCAGGCGCATTTAATGCCAAAACGTGTAGTATATTTCTATTAAATATTAAGGATTATATACTACATGAAAACAAATAGTGCAGAACGCGTCCTCTTCGAAATAGCTTCCACACAAGGCGGATATTTCACTGCGCTCCAAGCAATGCATGCCGGATTTAGTAACAAGAATCATCGGTATCATGTTGACGCTGGCAATTGGATTCGCGAATGGCGAGGGATTTACCGCCTTGCCAGATTTCCGCTCCGCGAGGATGCGCAGTACTCACTTTGGGGTGTATGGTCGATGAATCGCAAAGGTATCCCGCAGGGGGTGTATTCACATGAGACTGCGCGCTCTCGCTCTTTGAGCTGACGATGTTCAGCCGGAAAAGCTCCACATGACAGTACCGCGCGGCTATCGCCGTCATAGTGTAATTCCCCAAGTGCTTCATCTGCATCATTCAAGTATCGAACCATTCGAGTATGAAGAAAGAGATGGTTATCGCGTCACCAAACCATGCAGAACTTTCGTTGATCTGGTAAGATCTATGACGCTGTCCCCGGAATTTATAAAGCAGGCTTTTGAGCAGGCCATAAATAGAGGGTACCTGACGCATGCACAGTATCGCACGCTCAAACAGATGAAGAGAGTCGGCCCGCGCCTGCAAAAGATCGTTGGTGATAACAGATGAAGCCTGATAAAAAATATCAGACGGCTCAAATATGCGTTTTGCCCTTGAAGAGCGCTTGAACCGAATGGCCAGAGACAGCGGTATGGATGTCATGCGGTTACGGCGCCATGTTTGCTTTTGACCGCCTTCTTGTTCGTTTGTTCTCCGTAGACTCAAAAACTTGATCGTAAAAGGCGGATACGTCCTTGAGCTCTGGATCAACAACGCCCGAACAACAAAGGATATTGATATCTCTTTCAAAGGCACACTGGGAGGAATTTGGACAGGTCGGCGCTCTTCCGATTCCAAAGCTCTCCAGGATTTCCTCCAGCGGTGTATGGCTGTTGATTTGCTTCGCAACTTCGCCATGCCCAACCCGTTGAACAAAGCCGCTCCGCGGTGGAAAAAATCCCCCCATCTCCTCTCATCTTTTGATTCTTCCGTAAGCATTCGGTAATCCATGGTAACGGAGAGAGGAAAACCGGTCAAATAACTTGTAATTGGGTGGTCAAATTAAACGAGATCAGCCATGCTGAAGACGCTTTTAGCTGTTTGCAAAAAGTTGTATCTTGATTCAGAAGAGAAATCAGAAGCAGATACAAAGGTGTCTTCCGTTCACTGGTATGATATCATTAAGCCTATTACCGGCAAAGATTAGCTTGTCTGCCAGGAATGCAAAAAAGGGAGAATGGTACTTATCGCAATGACAGGCCGGAGGAAAAAGTTGATCTTGATTCAGGAGGGAATACCCTAAAGCTCAGGATGTAAGACGGAGCATTTCGGGAGTACTTGTATAGAAAAGTACCGATTTTTAGTATTTTAAAGAGCAGCTTTTTAGGAGCCTCAAGTTTTCTATTGCTTAGAACGGTATAAAATGTGTTTGTTTTGATAAGATGAGGAGATTTTTTTGACAATCACTTTCTGAACAGATATCCCACCCCCCAATTTGCCGATACTATATTATCCATATGCCTCTTTTGGCAAGTAACAGGCAGGATTCAATTTCCTAAAATATGTAAGGTAATGTGCAGTCGCCCGGCTTCGTTCAACGGAATTACATCCGCAATTGAGAGGCTGAGTTCAAGATGTGGGTTTAGGGGAATTGCTGGTATAATCCTTGGCGTTGTTTACAATTTTTGGGTGCGGAAGAAGAGCGGAGCTCTAAGGAAATAAGATCGCGGGGGAATCGGAGCTGAGATGAAAGAAATTATTCACAAAATATGCTTTGTATGTTTTTGTTTGATTATGCTTTATCCTATTCATAATAGGATATGGTCACATTTGCAAATACTCCAAAGCCGATGTTTGTGTGGTTTTAGGCAGTAAAGTAAATGAAGATGGTACACTATCGGAACGTTTAAAAGCCAGATTAGACAAATCACTTGAGTTATACAATAAAGGCTATTTTTCCAAAGTTATTGTTAGCGGAGGATTCGGAAAAGAAGGTTTTGAAGAAGCTGAAGTGATGCGCTCATATTTGATAGATAAAGGAGTTGAAGAAAATAGCATAATTGTTGACAATAATGGGAATAACACTTTTATGACAGCGAGGTTTACTGCCGATTTCCTTTCTAACAATGACTATGCATCAGTTATAGTGGTATCTCAATATTTTCATTTATTTAGAACACAACTGACGCTTAGAAAACTTGGCATTAAAAAAGTTCAATGTGCAAGCCCAAGATTTTATGAGATTAGAGATTTGTTCTCTGTTCCAAGAGAGATGATTGCCGTTTTGAAGTATTTGTTTGTATAGGAGTTATTGAGACTAAGACCCGCGAGGAAATCGGATTAGCGCGGAGAAGAAGACCGGAGCACCGGCAATACAACGCACAACATCAAGCGTTTTTTCTGCATTCAGGATGCAGAAAAAAACTGTTGAACGAAGCGCTCATCAAAGCAACTGCTGCTATATTATTTATAGGAAAAAGTATTCAGGGCTTAACTTCAAATCTCGGGGCATTCTGTTGTGCAACAGACACCAATCCTTTAAAGATACATACTGTATGACGATTCTTATCTGACATTGATCCCCCACTGAGTTTAAAAACTCCTTTTTTGATAGGTAAACTACAGCATCTACAAATGCTCATTTGACATCGACAATGACACACTTCTTTACCGCACATTCAGCTCCTATGTTACCATTGCATCCCTCCTTCCAGGAGGCATGATCAATACCAGTTTCAATAGACCCCTTTTGCACCTTTGACGGAGAATGATATCAGGGCATTTTTTTTTATATGATTAAAGAAAAGAATTATGCTCCACGATCCAGGCTACCAGTCAGCTCCTTAACCAAATCGTGAACACCCTGTAAGTCTTTGATGTTACGTTCTTTGATCAGCCCGCGTATGGCTGAATTACTACGTTCTTTCCTTGCCATGAAAAAACCTCCATTAGTGATAAGTATTTGTAAAATAACCTATACACCATTCTAAATGGAGGTTTACACAATTTTTTCCGCACTCCCGCATATATGAATGCAAATGTTACCGAAAGAGGGTGGTTTAAAGCAAAAAAGTTAGGAACATCACCATAAATGTTAGGAACAACCACAGGATCGGTAGAAACATGGCCGAAAAAGCAAGGAACAGCTATCAATCTCTCTGGAACGATAACCAAAATCATAGAAACATGGCCAAAAACGGTTGAAACAGGCCAAAAAATGTTAGGAACAGGTGCTTTGGAAGCAAAATCAGGCCTTGTTCCTAACTTTTCAGGCCTTGTTCCTAACTTTTCAGGCCTTGTTCCTAACTTTTCAGGCCTTGTTCCTAACTTTTCAGGCCTTGTTTCTAACTTTTCAGGCCTTGTTCCTAACTTTTCAGGCCTTGTTCCTAACTTTTCAGGCCTTGTTTCTAACATTTCAGGCCTTGTTTCTAACATTTCAGGCCTTGTTTCTAACATTTCAGGCCTTGTTTCTAACATTTCAGGCCTTGTTTCTAAACATTACAGGCCTTGTTTCTAAACATTACAGTTCGTGTTTCTAAACATTACAGTTCGTGTTTCTAAACATTACAGTTCGTGTTTCTAAACATTACAGTTCGTGTTTCTAAACATTACAGTTCGTGTTTCTCGGAATCCTCGGAGGGATGCGCCCATATTCTTGTTTCTGTTTTTATGATTTACATATAGGTTTCATGCTATGCAATAAGGTCTGCACTTACAAATTGAATCCAAGTCTTCCAAATATCACAACCTTATTAAATGTATATTATATCTTTACAGCGGGTGTGTATGTGAAAAGGAATCATTTTTACTTTTAGGAGTTTGTCTTTATTTTTCAGCAATTAAAAGGAGCCGAATTCTGTACCACCTGACTGGAATATGGAATCCCTGAATTTAATAAAACTTAGTGGGGTAGATAAACCACGAAATACACAAAAGGCACGAAAAAAAGAGGGATAATACAAAGTATAATGATATATTCAAAGATTCTGAAAACACGAATTGCCGAACTGTGCCCCCGTGATACTTTGGCGCGCTCAGTAAAAATCCCCGTCCGCATTGAAGGGGTGGTGGAAGATCCCGATGAGGTCCGCCGAAGAGGGAGCTGCAACCAGGGGAATGCTTTTCCCATCTATAAACTTACTCGAGCGCCTGTTTTATGTCTCGAATATTGTGAAATGAAGATGAGTGCTATTTTGCTTTACGGGTTTTGGGTGATATTAAGACAAAAATTGTCTAACTTGCTTTTCCACAGTTAAATTAGAATAGCCAAAGATAGTGTTTCAGTAATTCGGGTTAGGAGATAAATCTATGAGAAAAACGATGTGTTTTGTCGTTTTAGTTCCAATTGTTTTGCTGTTTTCTTGTTCTTGCGGTAATACAGAGTTAACTATTTTGGTTGGTAATTGCAAAGGAGAAGTTAGAATTCAAAATAAAATTCTTTCCGGAGTAATATTAAAGGAACTGGGTGAGATTGATGGAATTTCGGTTTGGTTTAACAAAAAGGACATTCGAACAGCCCTCACTTGTCCTTTTGGGAATGAAGTAAGAATATTAGAGAATGGAAAGCTAATTACTAAATTTTGGGTTGCCGATGATGGGTGTAATACTGCTGCTACAACTACCGGGTCAATTATATTTCTCTCCCAAGAAGTCTATAACAAGCTTGAGAAAGAAATGAACCAGAGTAACAGCTCATTGTGTGAGTACACAAGATTCCTATTAGAACAGGACTAATAACGAATTAGATGAAAACTATTACTCCGGCAATTAAACTTGCATAAAAATTTTCTCCATCTATTTCACAGGGCGAACGGCAGTAAGCTCCTAAAAAAAACTATCGGGTACAAATCCGCCCCAATCACTGGCGAATGAGCGTTTTCGCCGGTCCTTTCCCGGGGTCAATTGTTCGATCCTCGAGTTTTGGCTCTTCCCTGGCGAAAGCGCGAATATTGGAGCCAGTGTGGGGCTCCCAAGGTGTTCTTTGCCTACTTTCTTTGGCCTTGGAAAGAAAGTAGGTCTGGGTTTGGGGCTGAAGGCCCCAATTGTTTTTGGAACAGT
>LDWW01000054.1 GCA_001045525.1 Chitinispirillum alkaliphilum
CATAACTCGTCTGTCTGATTTCTGTCAAAAACTGATCTGAATGCCAGGGTATTGCATATCGGATTTGAATTTGTTTGATTGAGATCTGTTCCTGTGCCATCCCTGTGACTGGAGTGGAGGACTGTAGCACCACCGTTTATACCAGAAATATTTTCTATACTAAATGGCTGCAAATACTGTTGTGCTTCTTGTGTATTTCTTATATAAAAAGATGTGCTCACATGTGATTCATCATCTACTCAGGACAGTCCCAACGAGTTGTATGAGAAATCAGGCTTAATGCATTATCTTTGAAGTATATAAACACCTCGTTAGTTCCTACTAAATTGATACATTCACCATCAACACTGAATAACTTTTGCCCTGGGGCATAGCCTTCAGTAAAACCTTTTTGTGTTAGCTCTAACAGTACATTTTCCATACTCATACCCAAAGAAAGAAATTCTGGCAATTGCCTTCTTCCCTCTATTAAGTTACCATTAGGACTACAAAACCACAAAGAAGTCGTATTGAATGTCCTATATGTTAACTGGTGCTCATATTCAAGGCCAGGTGGGCCTACTACTTCAATTACTTCTTTTTTACTCATACCGGGCTTTAATTATTGGAGTTTCAGAAAAATCTTTATATAAAATATAACGAATTGAGTATTTGCCATGTTCTTTAGAAATACCATTTTCATAATTATACAAAGTAAGAGTATCCATATTACAATCTGGATTTTGCCTCCTAGTTCTACTGCAAATTAGCTTATAATCTTCGACATGTGTTGTATCCAAAAATTGCTCCCAGTAAACCATTTTTAACTGCTAATTTTTCCCTATAGGTCGACCTTTACTGAATGATGAATCTAATACAGCACCAATATCAAAACAGTTCTCACCGTAGGTATACGGTATAAATAGGATTATTGAAATATTAAATATCTTCATTACTTTCAACATTGGCATCCTCTTCTAAAGCGATTTGTTGCTGAAATTCATAAACTCCAGAGCCAAAGAGTTGTTTCTGTATTTTTCCCTAAAAAATCTAAATCAATCAATAGGTTTTAAGATATCGCTCTTTCCACTATTCTATTCCTCACATAAATCTATATATATTTGACAATCAATTAGAGACAATCTATCATCTATAAAAAATAATGTTATTGGTACACGTCCTTCCATTTCCTCATGGACAAGATCATATTCTGGATATAATGCTCCTGAAAATGGATCAGATTCGGCTTTACGAGTATAAGTCCACCTGTTCTCACCTTGTAGATACAAGTTACCCCGAGGTTTCCCAAGTACTTCCAAAACCCTTTCTTTACAGTCTCCGATCTCTATTTTACTGTTTAAAATTACATCTTCTCCTGAGATCAGGTACCGCTCATAAGTCTGACCCCTTTGAACAACTACGCCGTTTGAATATATTCTTACTGTTGCAGTATCGGTCCAACAGATACTATAATACGTCTTCTTTTCTTCACACACTACAAATTTATCGGAAATAACAGAGGAAGTATTAAAGAAATCGGATAGATAAAGCTCTTTCTCCTGCGGACCAGAGTGCCATATTTTTCCGGAATTGAAATCTCCCTCTTTGCCTTTAAACGGTTCCAAGGAAAACCTTTTCAATATAAGTTCTTCATAGTTGCTGCAATTAATTATGTCTCCTTGTGCCATTACCATAGAAGCAATTACCACAGTTATGATAAGTATCAATTGCATGCTAAACCTCCGCATTTTCTGTATTGTTATTATTCATCGCATCCCATTCTTTTATAGTCAAACACCTTAATTTATTATTTCCTTGAAAAAGTGTAGCGGCACCATTCCCTCTCGAACGACCTGCTGCGTATTTAGTGGTATTATCATAATCTCTCCATCCATAGTTATCATCATAAACCTTATAAATTCTATCCGGACACTTATCATTCCAAATGTTACAATTACCGCAAGAAGTAGAGCGGCCTTGCAGCAGTGGCTCATGTCCATTAGAATCCGGCCCATCGAAATGAATATGATCGTTATGGCCTATTAGCTCCTGAACTCTCTCCCGTTGTTTTATAATGTAATGACAGTTAAATTGAATTTTCTGAATCCCCTCATCAATGAGCAGTTTGCATAACTCATCAGTTTGGTTTCTGTCAAAAACTGATCTGAATTCCAGGGTATTGCATATCGGATTTGAATCTGATTGATTGAGATCTGCTCCGGTCCCATCCCTGTGACTGGAGTGGGGCCTCATAGCACCACCATTAATACCAGAAATGTTTCTTGTACCAAATGGTTCTACCCTCTTTGGGTTTCCATCTTCATCAAGTACGGTACGGGGTGACCCGTCATCATTGTTCAGCCATTTGTCCCCAATATTCTTTAAAATTTCAATCTGACTTTTTGTTCCCCAACAACCCGCCAACATCCAATCCGCATCATCATCATCAAAGACCTTGAACGGTGTGCTGCGATAATTTCTGTTTTTAGGGGTAAGCACCTCCCGGCTACCCCATTTAGGGCTTCTGCGATAATACCCCTGTGATGGCGGCAACTGGTAAAATAAGAGGTCAGACTCTTTATTATCTGGAAATCTTTGATCGGGGGTATACTCTCCTTCTCCTATCGGTTCTTCCCACACCGCGTGCGGCTTATGCCCCGGCCTGTCCCATACCTTGTCTCCAATGTTTTCTATCTTCTCCTTTATCTTATCTGCTGTTTCCTTATCCAGTTCACCGGTAATCCTGTTTTTGTATTCTACATTCTTGCTCCCATCCGGCTGTACAACATAGTGCTCAAACTGAAATGTCTTCAGGGCATTTTCTGTCCTCTCCCCGAAATCACCATCTACAACCATTCCTTTTCCGGTAGTGCTTGAAGGATTACTGATCCAGTAACCAAGACGAAGTAGATCCTGCTGAAGCTCCCTCACATATTCACCATCACTGTCGGTAAGGTTACCTCCAAAAGTCTTACTTGAGTCATTGTCACCTTTTTTAAGCACATACCCCCCGTAGAATTGTGAAGGAGCAGAAAACACCTCCATTAATTTTACCGGGTTATAGTGCCACACATGAGTTGCATCAGGCAGATCAACTCCAGCCTTCTTTGCTTCATGCCACCACACATAAGGCCTGATCCTGTTTACAAGGCCGTAGGATAAGAACCCTTTGTTCTTAAGATTGCTTACAGCTGTCTCTAAATCCTGGATCGCCCATTCAGGTATAAATTTACATATAGCATATCTGAGCTTGTGCGCATTACCATCGGGATTCTCGCTGTAAAACTGGATAAGTTCTTCAATTGTAAGGTTATCGTCTTCAAGCATTTCATGTGGAAAAAAACTTAGAACTTTTTTACAATCAACATTGTAATCGGTTTCATCATCTTCGATGAGAATCCACTCTTTGTTACCTTCTTTATCTTCCGGTGCTGGATTTTCCACAAGGCGGTTCTGAGAAAATATTTCCCAATGAAGAATCTTTCTTCGTGAACTACTCGAACCGAATTCGCTGCTAATCCAGAGTGTATCACCAGCATTTACCGGGACATCGAGTTTAATGACATTACCAGTTTTAAGCTGATCAATTATACTCTCCCTCTCTTCTCTGTTAAAAAGCCATCCGATACTTTCAAAATGTTTGTCACCTTCCCTGAGTTCGACATTCTTTAGATGCATATAAAGAGAGTAAAACTGTTTTTCCTGCCAACTGTGCTTCATAAGAATAAAATTACTGCTCCCGTAGTGCCGAATTGCCAGGTTTTCATCCTCCGGAAGACGTGCTGCTACAATTTTGCCGGGCAAACTGGCATAAACCTCCTTATCCTCATCGGGCATCAGATGTACTCCGCCATGCCAAACTGTATTACCGCCAATTGGATAGTATCCGCCGGGAAAAGTCTCTTCTATATGTTTATAAATCTTTTCTATAGTTTCCTTGGTAATATCTGTTCCAAAACCAAGATTTAAAGGAAATGAGTATTGGTACATTACTTGTTCTCCGTATTGAATGATTAGCTAAACAGATGAGAACGGGTTATCTGTTGAGATGTTATATTTGTACTAATAAGAAAATTCAAAATTCTGGCAGCAGATTTTGATTTTACTCCTGTCGCTTACTTTATCCCTTACCTCTGCCTCAAATTCCAGCTTCATCTCTATATTATCATCCCCACTATCTTTTTCATCATCGGGAAAATCTACAACCCATGATACCATCCCCACACCATTCTCATTTCTCCCATGCACCTGCCCTACAACTTTGGGTTTCACGCCTGCAGTATCATACACCGTAAAATCCACTCCCGCCCCATCCGGCACCCCCTCGATAATTACCATGAGCCGCACTTCATCACCCGGTTTGGCTCTGTCGGGAGATTTCGATCTCTTCTTTTCATCCACATGCTCCCAGCGGGGATTGGAAATAGAGTACTCATGTTTTTCCTGACCAATCAGCTCATCTGTTAGGGCCGGGGAGGACAGGTCGTCCATTTCGCCAGGGGTTTTACCGCCAAAGTGACCGGAGCTTCCACTGAGCTGTTCGAACCATTCCCGCAGCTTTTTATCGTACTGATATCCAAGGCAGCGGCAATGGAGTTTTGCTTAATGTGATGAAGAATGAAGGCTATTCTTCCGCTACAGTCATCATAGGAGCTTAAAAAGAATTCCTGGCCATGGGCATTGTACTCTGCAGAGCTCAATGGGGAGAGGACTTCCCTGTGAATGTCTGTTAGTCTGTAGGAGGAAACTGATTGAAGAAACACCCGCACATCCTCCACTGCTCTGGCTTCCAGAGGGCAATCACCGAAACCATAGTCGCTTCTGCGCACGAATGTATACTCAACACCTATAGTAAATCTATAAAGCAGCTCCACACAAGGCTTATGCAGGCATAAGGCGCACTGGGAACATTTGAAATGTCTGTCCGGATCTGATTGTATCAAATTAACCCCGCCGGTATTGTTGATGCATTTGAACGGATCTTCTAAAAGATAGAGTGGTGTTCTGAATTGTCGACTTGATTAAAGGCAATATAATTATCGGTGATTTACGGAGCAAAGATTTAAGTCTGAAGAGGGGAAACTTATTGGCATGTAGGGGGCCACTCACGAAAGTGACATTTTTGTACGCTAAGCAAAAAAATGTGGCGATTGGAGAGCGTTTTAGGCACATTCATCTACTTCCTGCTTAACATGAAGTAACAACTCCATAAAATGAGATTGTACGAATAAATGTGCTGTAATAGTACATTTTCACCGAATTATCAAAGGAGTGTGTGTTTATCAAAACCAGCCTGCATTTCAGTGACATCTTCCAGTGATCTTTTTACCAGCTGGTCCACAGGGATGGAATCCCTCTTTTCATTCCCTGTACTATTATATACAGTCTGTGCTTTTTCTTGTAACTGCAACAGTGTGGTTCCATGCTGTGCAAGGGTTTGTTCGGCTTGGTTTATGATGTCTGCTTCCGTTACATTGGTTTTAAGCTTTCTGCTGCCAAGTGTCGCTATACTTAAAATTTCTGCTTCACTGCAGTTGCCATAAAGTTTTCTTTCACTTTTTGATAGTTCGCCAATTTTCGCTGTGACGGTTTTATGATAAGACTCTGAAGATTTTTCCCTGATGCACATCTTTTGAGCAAGCGGAAGCAGCTCTTTCTCCGAAAGGTCACAATACCGGATTTGTTTCAACCGCTCTGCTTCTTCCCGCACCTGTTCAGATCGCTTGGAAAAAGAAGCTATAATGTCATTATCAACACCGGACACTTCGAAGAAGCCCTGTTTTCTGTCGGTAACGTTGATGTCATAGCCAAGATTCTTTATCTCTTGAGCCAGGTTATTGCGGAAATTCTGCCCTACGAACATCTTATTGGTGTACAGAGAGTCATTATGCACTGTTGAATATGATCCATCAGGGGCTTTAGTCATATTAAAAAGAAGACAGTGTGCATGGAGCTGAGGATCAATCTCACGGCTCGTTTTGTGCTGAAATTTTGCGTACAACATCTTATCTGCCTGAACAACCTCAATATCTTTTGTTCCTGACTGCTTTCTGGTCCTTGTATTAAGAAGATCAGATTCAATGTTACTCAGTGTTTTTTCAACCGCCTCATTAAAAGCTGCCTCCAGCCTCGGATCTGACAGGGCCAGAACAGAAACGGATTTTGGCGCAGAAAAGGTCATATCAATGCCGGACCGGTGATTCTCGGTTCCGGCTGACTTGACTATTTTGTTATTATATACGGAAAAACGATCAGTCTTATCAAACACATTGAATTCACACTGCCGGTAGCTCCTGCTCTCCTTATCAAAACACTCAACGGTGACGGTATTGGTATCAGCATTTTTTTCAACAATTTTAGCATGCATACCCTTTTTCAGCGCTTCGTTAACATCCTCGTTAATCACCATCCATTGTCCCTCACGGTAATCACGGGAAAGTGGATAGGATGGAGAAGGATCTTCGAATCCCCGAAGCAGTGCAGAAAAATCCTCCTTGCCAATCTCGCCGGACAATCCCAGCTCCTTGGACAACTCTCCACCCCATTCTCCCTGGGATTCAAGGTAGTAGTTATCACGTTATGAAACATAACGCAGACTCCTGTCAGGTACTCTTCGCCTTCAACGGTGCCCGCTACTTGTTTGCCCTCTATGATTACCGTGTTGCAATGTGAACCGTTGCCTCCATGTCCGGTATATTGGTGAGGATGTGCTCCAATTTCCGGAGGAACTCTTCTTGGCAGTGGAACCTGGTTGAATGCATGTCCGATTTCATGGGCAACAGTGTTGTTGAATTCAACAGGGTCTTTTTCTGTTCCTATTCACCTTCACCCTCATCCTCAACAATTACAACCTGTACATCCGAAAAGAGATTTAATCCTGCAAGATAGCAGTAATATTTACCCGGTCTTGTTAATGCAGTAGGAACCAGTTTTCGCAAATCAATTTCAAAAATGCCGGTATTGCCCTCTGTATCATTGTTGTTATATGCTGCAACAACCGGAATTGAATAGATCGGGGAATGGTTCTGAAACTGTCTGAGGAGTATGAGATGAAATGGTATGGTTTTCAATTGCTGCTGTTCACCAATGTCGAACTCAAAAGGTGTAATGGAGTCAACGGGAAATGAAACTTTGAGGATTACAGATGTATCGCTTGAGGATATTTTTTCCGGAAGAGTGAGCTCCAGCCCTTTCTGCTCATCTTCGGGTTTGTTTAACACTTCTAAAAAAAGATCCGGCTTTGCAAACTGCAATGGAGGAATATTTTCCAATGGTTCTTCGATTTTTGAATCAATGACTTCTAATTGTATGGAGTTGGATTTCCAGTCGAAATTTATTACAGTAATAACATAATTATCAGGTCCTAAGTGTACACCTGTATTCTCAGCTACAACTTTTCGTATGTCGGAAATTGAGGCTCCCGCTCCAAACTGATTTTTTACATATTCGGGTGGCTCACCTTTTTCCACAGGTTTACTGAATATCATTCTCCCTTTGGGAATGATACTTGGTTTTGTTGCGATTATCTCACCCGTTGTCTTTGATAATATAACAAGGGCACCGGCATTACCGACAGTATACCAAGCTATGAGACCGTCGAAAGAATTTGTACCGATAAAGGGGATACTTTCATTTTTTGCAAGGTCGATTTTTTTTGGGGCGCTAATAAGTATTCCCTGAAATCGGTGCTCAAACAACTTTTCAGTTACTTCTAATTCATGAATGTTATCTTCTGTTATCTGAAAATATTTTTCATCTTCAAATGTTATGGCCCTCATAATGATCTCTTCTATAGTCATATTTTCTTCCTTTATTGAATTATTCTCCTGGGTTACACAGGAGAATGTACTCAGCAATAACATTAAAACAATTAGATTTAAGCTGTTTTTTTTTAGATTATCCATACAATATTATTCCCTACCTTCTTCTAAAATCAGAACAGTCAGTGGCTTTTAGATAAGTCTCGCAAATATCACAAAAACGATTTATACAGGAAGAATCTCCGGCATGAAACATAACGCAGACTCCTGTCAGGTACTCTTCGCCTTCAACGGTGCCCGCTACTTGTTTGCCCTCTATGATTACCGTGTTGCAATGTGAACCGTTGCCTCCATGTCCGGTATATTGGTGAGGATGTGCTCCAATTTCCGGAGGAACTCTTCTTGGCAGTGGGACCTGGTTGAATGCATGTCCGATTTCATGGGCAACAGTGTTATTGAAATCAACAGGGTCGTTTCTGTAGACTGCCAGAAGACTTGAACCGTTAGCATCTCCCAAAAGTGGCCCCTCAGCCCCTCTTAATGTAATTGTAACATTAACAGGATGTCTATAGGTAGGAGTCGGAGCATCTTCGGGCAGGGAAATTTCAATGGTATTTAAAGAGGTTCTGTTTCTTGGAATTGTGATATTGTCATCCGTTATACTCCCTCTTTTGCGTGTCATCGGCTGTACCCATTCGCCCGAAACCACCAAATTACCTTTTAATGCCGGTTTTAGGATTTTTAACTCTTCCCTCTCACCAGCAATAATATAAAACATATCCGTTCTCTCAGGGATATATTGTGTGAAAACAATACGTTGAGGAATCGATACTCTTCCATTATTCCACATACTTTGACATACTATCAGGTGAGCATTTGGCTTTTTAAACAAATTGTCTTTAAACATATTGTAGAAATGCTCCCTGTTGTGGTTGCCTATCACTAGAAGTTCACTATTTGAATTGTTTGCAAAAAGCATCCATTCAGGATAATAGCTGCGATTCGGTGTATCACCCTTTGAAAAGGTGTGAGTAGTCGATATCTGCGGTTCAATATAAGCTCGTTTGTACGCATCATGAAACTGTGTTAAAGATGGTAAGGTCATGTTTTCTTCATGCGTATACTGGTACCAAATCCTCCTCCAGTTCTCCACCTCAAGCCTCAAAGGATAATTCACCCCATCACTTCCCACCTCTACGGTAAACCGGTCCCCGCCTGCAACTCCGCACACAAGCACAATTGAAGATTCCCTGTCAACAAATTCTGTCATACATTTTACTTCACCTCCGTTAAATTCCCTCAATTCGGCATGCGTCCAGTAAGGCTTGATTCCGGTTTTTGGCTCTGTGCGCTCGCTGTTATTCTCGTGTGCGGTGACCTTCCAGTAAACCGCCGAATTGTCCACATTCTGCCTCACCCCCCTGGGCCTGACCTTTATGGTAAGTTCCGTTCCCTCATCTGTACCGTTTGAATCCAGGTTTACATACTGCTTATAAGGTCTGTCCGGGTTATGTATCATAGAAAAGGCAAACTCAAGGAAGATAAAGCGTTCGAAATGGCGCCTCACAGGAACCTCCTCGATAGCTCTTCTTTCCGTTTTCTCGGTATCGTAAACCGGGTTCTCCTCTCTTGTCACCATTACGTCTTCATCAGGATGATCAAGCAGCTCCGGGGCCTGGGCCCTGTCATAGAACACAATCTCCAAACGGTGGTTTCTTGCATCCTTGGGGTCTGTGCCCTCAATGGGAAAGCTTCCGCCACAGGGATAAACACCTTTACCGTTGTGACCGTAGGAAAACTCCGGCAGAGTATCCTCTGCTATTAATTTTCTTGATTCTGTTTCAACAAAAGAGCGTATGGTTTTAAAGATCGCTTTCCAGGTCTGGGGGCCGATTTTCCCGTCCTGTGTTATGGTCTCGTTGTATTTGGTGTTGTACATCTCCTGAAATGACTCCACCCCTTCTTCTGTCTGGGGACCGTTCATGTCATCAACAGCCCCGGGGTCACAGGGCCAGTTGTGAGAAGTTGAGAGGGTTTTCAGTATCTGCTGGTAATCCTTCACTCTGCTTCTTTTATTTGTGATCTCAGCCCAAGCAGTTTCATCGCCGTCCAGAAGAGCCTTTACTGCACAGGAACGCAGCCTGGACAATTCGTAGTTGTACCCCTCGCAGCCGGTCTGGTCGGTATGGCCAAAGAGTACAAGCTCTTTTTCGGGGAAATCGTGGGCATAGCATGTGACTGTCACAAGCTCGCTTATGAGATGGCCATCCTGATCGATGCAGGGTACAGCGCTGTCAGGGTGAAACATGGAATTCGGTATCTCAAGATAGGTAACCAGAAGCTTGTTTTGATAAGGCATATCAAGCACTGCACTCTCAATCACATTCTCCCCCCGTGAATGGGAAATGTTTTTCACTTTATACTGACACGGAGTACTCTTATCCTTCTGCCATGTAAAGTAGTGGTCATCGATAAACCACAGATGTTTTATCTCCATAAGAGCAATACCGTCATCGCCGATAAACCCTGTTACCTCGTGAAGAAGATCATGCTCCTGACCATCATAGATACCAAAGAGGTCGCCCCTGACCTTTGCTCTGATGGTTTTTTTGAGATATTCCGCCTTGACTTCTACAAAACATTTCTCATTGTAGGTAAAACCCTTTGTTCCCGGTTTCCACTCAGCTGAGATGAGCCTGACTTCGGCCTGAGGCTTTTCCTTGTGCTGAGGCTCGTCGTTTTCCACGCCGGTTACAAATTTGGGAGGAGTATCCTCTGGAGGTGCACTCTTTTGGGCGTCTCTTTTCTTTACAGTATTTGACCGCACACTCCAGTCGAGGTCTTTGTGGAGAATAGTCATAGGCAATGATCTGTGTTTGATTTGTGTGTTTGAAAATAGGATTTCTCAATGTGTTAAGTTTAGGTAATATATATCGCGTATAAGCGGGGTAGGAGACTTTGTAAAATTGCGATAGTCGGTACTGAAAACTGCGATACTTTTACCGGAAAAAAGGGCCGCCTACAAAAAACTCGGTTGTTATCTCGTCAGCCAAAACACTCTCCAGGGCGGATTGGGTAGAGGTCTTCAAATGAGAAGTCGAGCGAGTAGCTGATTGTATAAATAGCTAAAAAGCTAAGCTAAATAATTAAACTAAAAAGCTTGTGTGTTTATGTGGTATAAAAATGTAACGTAAAAAGCTAAGCTAAACAGCTAATAAAGAGAGCTGGGAAGAAGGGTTTTTTTTAGTTTACATAATGTAGTTTATGCGACATAACACATTGCTATTAAACAAGATACATATCTTAAAATATATAGTGCACTGTCAGAGATCAACTTTTTTCCTGCAGAAGATAACTTCAGGAATAGACAGCTTTTACTGAGTGTTTCACATTAACGACCCCTTTGCACCCTATGGATCTCTTGACAATAAAACTCCGGAGGAATTCGCCCAAGATTATAAATATTCTCCTCCCTGTATACAGGGAGGAGAAACCCGTTTTCATCGAAAAGTAACTCTTATCTATATCAGCCAGAAAGCTAATCTATAACCTTGTGCAGAAGCACTATTCACAAACTGTAGCTTTTTCAAACAGAGAATCGGTGATTGTATATATATACACACCTGGCCAGTCACTGTCGTGTATAATGCTTTCATCATAAACATATCCTGATTTCAGCCGAAGGTCCGGGTAGCGCCCTGATGTGGGCTCTCCCCCTTCAAACATCAAACACCTGTTCCCCTGTGGCGTTACAAATGTTAGTTTGGCGGCAAGATTTTCTAATTCTCCAAAATCTGATGAAAACATTAAGCGATCATAATCACTATCATAGTACTGGTTTTCTACAAACCCGAAGTAATAATCACCCAAAGTTATGTTTTCAAATTTTATTGTATCACCTGGTAGTATAGAACTTTCTTGAAAATGTCTACTAATTTCTATAGCCACGTTATTCTCACTTTTATTAAAAAAATAGAACCATTTTACACATTCTTCCGGATCTCCATTAGTAATATGCCAGCATGAAGATAGAAATATGCTTAATACTACCAACAGACAAAGTAGTGTGACTTTTCTCATATATTCCCCCAGTTGGCAAAAAGATTGTCAATTTCTCTTTCTGTGTATCTTGGTCCACCACTGCGTGATGGATAGTCAGCTTTTAAATTATCTCTAAATTGGTTCCAAGTGTTTGATTTAAACAAGGCGTTTTCTATCTGTTTAATGGTGAATCCGCTTACTCGCTCTGTTTTGTTTCTTAAATTTCCAGGTGCAAAGCCCCCACCTCTACTCGCATAACTAATATCTGTGTCAATTAAATCTTCAACAATCCCAGTATAATCAGTTGAATAATTAAATTCTAGAGTGTTCTTACCATACCTTTTGATACAGAAGTACCATTCAATACCGGTTGCAAAGGATTCTTTAATTATGGATTCAATTTCTTTCCTCCATTCCCTGTCTCGTGTCCATCTGTCACTAATTTTCTCAAAATTTCTGTAATGTGCATTATGTGCAAGTTCATGTACAGCCACAGCATAAACTTGTGATGGAGACCGGTATACCCCATTTCTTTTTAAAAACATTTCGACCTTTGTACCAATTAACCAAGCGCGATGATATCCCAACCAACCTTCATCATGACTATCATCACGAACATTTATTCTAAGCCTTGCGGTTTTTTTCCTTGGCCTTGATAATCCATCAATGTCACCATAAAAGTACTCTCTTGCCGCAACCCACACAACAGCGCAGAGGGCATCCTTCCCTGTCAGATGTTTATTCCAGACACTTTTGCTGTAACTTTTCCGTATACTACTATGTTTCTTTAATTTAAAATCATTGGCTCTCCACTCAATTTTGTAGCGGGCTTTTGTGCGCCTCCTGCGGCCGCTGAATTCTCCCCTGCTATTTGTTCTGACAGTTCTGAATGAATACCACCTTCCATACCGAATACGAACATCAACAACCGGTTGAACTCCAAGTATGTCATCCTGAAATGTAATTCTTCCGCTGGGTGTCCACCTGCTTAGACGTTGTGTTTTTCCCAATCCTCCAAAAAATTCATCAGCACCCCAACGCTCAGCATGAACAGGGGCGTTACCAGTTATCACCAGAGCCTCATCCTCAAGTGCTTCCAGGGATATGTTGAAATTAACAAGGTTTCTGATGAAGGGATTTATATCTGACCTAAATCATACGATTGTTTGACAAAATTGTTAAAATAATTTCGCAACAGACTTTACGTGCAAAATCGTGCAATGAAATTGATCAACATTCAATGAAAACAAAAGTAAACATGAAAGATAAGACTGCTTATGGTGAAAAACCAAAGCTGCCAACAGTCT
>LDWW01000055.1 GCA_001045525.1 Chitinispirillum alkaliphilum
CTTGACACTGCGCGATAATTTGCATCCACTGCGGGTAAACCGTCCCCCACTGCACCGAAATTGGTACCCACTGCACCGAATTTTCTGACACTGCGTGAGATTTTGCATCCACTGCGGGTAAACCGCCCCCCACTGCACCCAAAATGGTACCCACTGCACCAATGTCCTTATCACCGCACATACCAAGAAGACCCAGTGGGCATATTCAAGAGGACTGAAAGAGGGGAGAGGGCTTCCAAATTGTATCAGGGATAGAGTCGGGGTATCCGTTCTGACTTAAGTTACCGTTAATTCTCGCATATTCTGAGCTTCAGCAGTTTGAGTTACGATCCCTTAAGGATGTTTTAAACGGTTTGGAATCGATAAAGTCAATTGGATGCACTCTCTTATCCTGTTCCCCAAAAGACCACGAAATAAATTCCATTCTTTTGACACAAATTACCCCATGAACTATTTACATTGGGTGTGAATTTGTGAAAGGATAAATATGCAGGATATTTTCGACTACACAGACTACCGCCATTTTTTGAAAGATTACTACGGGGAGCAGAAAAAAGAAAAGCCTTTTTTCTCCTATCAGTATCTGGCTGATCACTGTGGTTTTAAATCCAAGACTTTTATATATAAGGTAATTAAGGGGGAAAAGGCTCTCACCATAAAGAGTGCGTTAAAAATTGGTAAATTCATGAAGCTTAAAAAAAGGGAGATGGATTATTTTGAGGCTATACTTCATTTTACCAATGCAAAGTCATCAGATGATAAGAATTATTATTTCAAAAAAGTACAGGCCTTTACTCCGAAATGTCACTCTGCGCAGCTCCGCAGAAATCAGTATGAATATTTTAATCACTGGTATAACCCTGTTATTCGTGAGCTTGTAACCATACTTGACTGGAAGAATGATTATTCAGTTCTTGCAAATGGGATAAAACCTTCAATTAGCGTTTGGGAAGCGAGACGGTCGGTTAAACTGCTTCTTGATATGGATTTGATACGTGTAGATAAAACCGGTAAATATCACCAGACAGACAAAGCGATTACAACCGGAAACGATGTGGTTTCTCTTGCTATACATAATTATCAGCGGCAGACCATGGATAAGGCTGCTGAGGCAATTGATACATTTGAGAGAAGTGAACGCGATATATCCACACTCACCGTAAGTGTTTCCCCGGAGGGGGCTGAGCAGTTAAAGAAAGAGATAGAACGGTTCAGAAAAAAGATCATTGCTCTGGTCAGTGAAGACATGCCAGCGGACCGTATCTACCAGATCAATCTCCAGGCGTTCCCCATGTATTTACCAAAAAAGGATGAAATATGAGTATTAAGCACTGGCAACATCTCCTGTTTGCAGTGTCCATTGTGGTACTGGTATGTTTATTCACTAAATGTACGACTGAAATAGTTCATGGTGGCAGCACTGAAACTATCGGAATGGTCGTTTGTTTCAACGGTTATCCGGCCCAAAATGCAGAGGTGATGTTTGTACCTGAAAATTACTTGCCCGGGTTAGACACTGCGGGAGTTTCCGTTGTTTCCACCTTTAGTGACAGGAATGGTAATTACCGGCTCCCGGAACTCTCTGACGGGGTGTATAACATCCTTTTTGAAAAAGAGCAGAAAAGAGCATATCGAACATCGGTAGACATTAGTAATGGAAAAACAGAGGCTGTTCTCAATGATACACTGAAATATCCCGGATCTGTTTCAGGAATTGTCAGGCTTGTGGGAAACCATGATAACCGCAATGTATTCATTCTTGTGATAGGGTCAGATCGTTATACCTCACCGTATGATTCACTTGGAAATTTCACCATAGAAAACCTTGCAGAGGGAATCTATTCAGTTAAAGTTATCGCCGGATATGAGAACTATGGAATAATCGACACAACGATCACTATCAAGGCCGGTTTGGACAGGGAAATATCCGATACACTCTTCTTGCCCTACAGAGGTATAAAGCCACCCGATACCTTTTCTGTTCAGTATGATACACTTTTGCAACAGGCAAGCCTAAGCTGGTCTCACTCTTCAGCACCCAATCTCACTGGTTACAATATATACCGCAAAGAGTATAGTACAACCCGGAACTTTCAGCAGATTAACAATGAGTTAATCACAGATACTTTCTTTGTCGATCAGGCAAATGGAATTTCAGTTCTTCCCGGGAAAAGCTACCTTTACAGTGTGACCCCGGTGGATGAGTTTGGGATAAGTTCCAAACCGGAATTAGTTGTAAAAGTAAAATATGTTTCAAACAGTACTGTCAGTGATTCATTTTTCGTTTCACAACCCGATGTGTTCGCTTCACTTGTTCATCATACTAATAATAATTTCGCACTGGTTAACTCAAATACTTCTTCACTGTTTATGGTCTCCGGTACTGAAAGGGATTTTTCAACATTTCCGCTTCCTGACAATGCTCTTCCGTATTCTGTTTCTGTTATGGAGGACTCAACTTTTATCCTTGCAACCGGTAACGGGGTCTACAACATATCACCGTCAGGAGAGAAACTATACTGGTATAATATTATGACTACAATGCTTGCCTCAAGACAATCGAGGTATATCTATTATACCACAAGAAGTGACTTTTTCTCCGACATAAATACAATCAGAATTTTAGATACCTATACGGGTTTTGATTCCCACTTCATGACCAATAAGTATGGGACAATACGGGCAATTTATGCAGATTCATCTACACTTTATTTTGCGGTTACCTATCAAAACCAGCTTGTAATCAAAAAGTCTTCACTATATAAATTTAACCCGGTCAAAATTCACAGGGTATTGTGGAATAACAGCGCTGTCTCAATCTGTGTAAATGAAAATGAAGTTGCCGTTTCCAATGGCAATATTATCATGCGATTTGACAAAGCCAACTACCAGTTAAGGGAAAGAACCGTTTTTGTTTCACCAATCATTTCATTTGCTTTGGTACCTGACGGAACAACTCTTTTCACTCTCAGTGAAGAGGGGATTATTGGTATAATAAATTAGGATAAACTGTTTTGGCCAGCGCGCGGTCTGAACGACATCCAAAACCTAAAAGAGGAGAACGTATGAAAGGATATAAAATGAGAGCAATATCTTTAAGTTTTCTGTATTTAACTTTGTCAATGTCAGTTGCATTCGGTTATGAATGGGAAAAGGTAAGTCTGCCTGAGAATTCATCTGTGATTAGTATTGCTTCTGCAGGTGGGTATCAGTTTGTTCTTGTTCAGGAAACGTCCACAATTTATCGCAGAAGTGCAGATTCTGAAGATTGGGTAGCCGTTTTTACCGGTGATTATGCCCCTGCGATAAGGATGATGTGCCTTGGAGAACGCATATACTATGTCAAAAATGAAAGAACATTTGAATACTACTACTCTGATGATTACGGTGAAAGTTGGCAGGTTTCTGAAAAGGGAATCCGGCAGAGTGTTTTTACCGGAAAGACAGTGAAAATGGGAGACACCTACATCAATGCCGGTGGTATAATACAGGTCTCTGATGACAAGGGAGTAAGCTGGAGACAGATAGGAAGTTTAATAACTCAAAGCATAAGTGTGGGAGCAAATGGTGTATATGTGGGTGGGTGGGGATTTATATCCTATTCATTGGACTCCGGGGCAACCTGGGGGTATTTATCTGAAGGTCTTCCGGAAAGAGAGCGTGTCACTGCAGTTGGAGAGATTGGTGATTCTGTACTCATTGCTTCAACTGAACAGGCATTGTATCGCTCAATGGATGGGGGACGTTCATGGGAAGTCCATGACAGATCGGTTTCTGTACGAATAAACTACACCAATGTGTCTCATTTTATTTCTTTAAATGGTATGCACTACCTTAATACCGGGACTGCAATATTTCGTCTCAATGACAAAGGAGAGGTAGTCGGTGAACTGGACACCGGATTCAGAAACGGAAGGCCGCTATACGGAGGTATTTCAGTTTTTAATGATGCACTCTATACGTCTGGTTATAACGGATTGCATAGATATTGTGAAGAGGTTGATATCTGGGATCATGTGGGCGGAATACCTTCCGGTCCGCAAAGAGCGATCAGAGGATATCATGACGGAGAGAATCTGTTTGCAGTTGTGGAGAGTGGATTTGACGATTTTTATACACGTGAGCCGCTTTGGACAAGTGTCTATGCAGACTATAGTAACAGTAGTGACTGGAGTCTTGTTCTGGATGCAGATTATGTAGTGAGATGGTTTTCAGCGGTAGGGGAAAGATATTATGTATATGGGATTATACCCGGTGCAATGTCCTGGCATCACCATGGTTTTTCAGACAACCGGGGTGAGGACTGGGAATTTACGATCCGAAACAGATGGGTGAACGAGGTTACTGTTAGTCCGGATCTTCATTTCTTTTACAATGACACACTGTATCTGAATCATGGCTCAAACATTTTGATAAGTACAGATACCCTCACAAGCTGGGATACCCTGCACACTGCATCATACAATATCCAAAATCTTTATAAATTGGGCGAAAGAATAGTATATGAGTATTATCACGTTATACCTCATGCAGGATTGAGGAACGGGATTTTCATTTCTGATGATAACGGTGAAACGTTTCAAAAGTTAGACCATTCGTCAATGCCGTATTACGGTTCGCTTCTGTATAGCAGCGAAAAATTATATTCTGTACATAAAAGTGAAAAGAATATTTTGATTTCTGCTGATTCCGGTTCTACCTGGACAGAATTCGAGTATGATTCGGAACAAAGGATCAGTGAACTGTTGTTTGCAAGCCATGGTGTACTTTTTGGCAGAGCCGTCAATTCCGGTGCGATCTTTTATTCTGTGGATGATGGCAAAGAATGGCAACTGTTTACAGATCCCCTTGGTAATACCATCAATTTCTTCAATGAAAACCTCACATTGAGCAATGATATGCTGTTCCTCAGAACTAACGGAGAACTTTATGCCCTGTCTCCGGCTTCTCTGGGGTATGTATCAGTAAGGGGCGGAATGAGAAGCCGCTCGGATCCGTTTCAATCCGCTCGGGTAAGAGTGTCCGGCCGGACTTTGTCTGTTGAGCTGAGTTTATTATCAGGCAGGTTGACTGACTACACAATAACCCTTTACGATCTTAAGGGCGCAGCAGTGAAAAGAAACAGTGGGATAATGACAACCGATCAAAACAGAATTCAAATAAACTTGTCAGGTTTGGCCCGGGGAACTTACATATACAGGCTAAATGCAGGGGATCAACAGATCTCCGGAAGAGTAATAATGAAATGATTTATCCATATGACCGGAAAAAACAGTATCTAAAAAATCAATAAGTGTAAATGTTTGGGGTCCCGATTTCGCGTCGGGGCCCAAATCCATAACAACCTCCCTAAACAGGTCTTCTTATAGATAGTACAGACCTTTTGAGTTTATACCAATTACCCGCCATTTTTAAGGAAATGAGGGGCCCTTTCTTGAAAATCACAAAAAAGCCGGGCCTTTCAATGACAAATTGAGAAAGCAGTTGAAGAAAAAAAGTGGCTTTGGACAGCAGGTATCAGATTTCATGTGATATTCCTCTCACTGAAGGAACACCGGGCCTATTTTTTTAGTATATTTATAAGCTGATTTAATTACATATTCACACATTTTCATGCAAAGTTATTATAAATGGAAAAAAACATTACCGCAATAGGGCTGCTTTCTGGCGGTCTTGACAGTACACTTGCCGCAAAATTGATCCTGGAACAGGGTATAAAGATAGTTGCAGTTAATTTTGTATCGCCTTTCTGTAACTGCACCTCTCAGAATGCCGGGTGCTCAGCTGTTGTCAAAGCTGTGCAGCAACTGGGTGATATCCCTCTGAAACGAATCAGTATGGGGGATGAATATCTCCGGATGGTCAGAGATCCAAAGTATGGACATGGCTCGGGGATGAATCCCTGTATAGATTGTCGTATTATGAAAATCTCCATGGCTGCTGAGTATATGAAAGAGATAGGGGCAGATTTTCTTTTCACCGGCGAAGTTCTTGGACAGCGTCCCATGTCACAGCACAGACGGGCAATCGATATCATAGATAAAGGGTCTGGTGTGAAGGGGTTGATTCTCAGGCCTCTTTCTGCAGCGCATTTTGAGCCCACTATTCCGGAAATTGAAGGGTGGGTGGACAGAGATAAATTTCTCGATATTACCGGAAGGTCAAGAAAGCCGCAGATCGCTCTTGCTGAGGAGAAGGGGATTCATGATTTTCCATGCCCCGCAGGAGGGTGCAAGTTAACGGAGAAACATTTTTCCGATAGACTCAGGGATTATTTAGACCACACCGAAAACCCTTCAGTTAAGGATATGGCTCTGCTTAAGGTTGGCAGGCATTTCAGAAACGAAAACGGGGATAAGATAATCGTGGCCCGGGATGAGATTGAGGGTTCGATTCTTGAGCAATTATCCAGACTTAATGATCATCTATTGATGCCGGATTTTCCTGCCCCGACAGTCATTCTCAAAGGCACAGATCTGAAAACTGCCGTTGAGAAGATGATGCAGTATACAAAACATAAAACAGATGATGAGTCCGTAATCTGGCATGTTAAGGACGGGGTTAAAGAGAACAGAAAAATTTCGGAGTTCACATCTTCACTTTCATAAGTTTGGGAAGCGTAACAAAGCTCTGCTCCTGTTTTAAAACTGCTGTATGGTTTTATAAATAACAAGGCCGGGGCCTTGAGTGATCCTGCAAATCTGAATCACAAATGCAAAAAATTGCCCCATCAGACTGCCCGTAGCAGAAATGCAGAGGGTTTGTTTATGGGGTATAGTATTTGCTCCTATAAAGAGATATTTGGGGCTTAAAATTTTTGGGCAACAGTATAAATGGATTGGGGTAACCTTATGCGTTTGGCAATCTTTACCGGTGGTTCAAGAGGTCTGGGTGCGGCACTTTGCAAAATTTTCAAAGATAATGGGTTTGAACTCATCGAGTTTTCACGCTCTGCCCCCTATCCCTATTCTGTACAAACTGATCTGTCCGACCCTGGTAGTGCCTCTGCGAAATTTTCAGAAGCTTTGAGTGTGCTCTCCGCAAAAACATGGAAAGAAATAGTGGTGTTCAATAATGCCGGAACAATCCTGCCGGTGGGGCCTACAGGCAAAAAAGAGCCAAAAAGCATAATCCAGAATGCCAACATAAATTATACATCTGCCTTACTTTTTATCACAGAAGTAGTTTCCGCCTTTCAAGACCACAAATGTAAAAAGACACTTGTCAATATCTCTTCAGGAGCGGCTAAAAGTGTCCGTTATGGGTGGTCTCTTTACTGTGCAGCAAAAGCCGGAATGGAGAATTTTATCCGTGCTTTGGCAAATGAGCAGAGCCGGGAAACTCACCCCTTTACAGTTGTAAATATAAACCCGGGACTTGTTGACACCGAAATGCAAACTACTATACGCAATACCAGCAAAGAGGATTTTCCCGATAAGGACCTCTTTTTAAAAAGAAAGGAAAAGGGCGAACTGCGCAATCCCCGGGAAACTGCATCTGAACTTTTCAGGATTGTGGAAGAATACAGCCTGGAGAATGGCAGCAGTATCAGTCTTGCCTTTTAGCAGGGTTTAAAGGGACAGACAAATTTGTCCACTCAGGGACGGGGAAGAGAGCTGGGAAAAAACAAAAACAAATCCTTATCCCTGATTGATCAAATCTATACACCTGTTTACGATATCCCTGCCAATCTCTTTGGATACCAGATCATTGGCACCTCTTTTTATCGCCTCCTTCTGATAGCGGGAAACCTCATGGCCGGTAACTATCATAATTTTCACCGATGGGTACTTTTGACGGATCTGTTCTGTGAGATCAAGTCCTGTTATACCCGGAAGTGAAATGTCGATAATCATCAGATCAGGAGTGCTCTGAGCCGCCCTTTCCAAAGCCTTCTCACCGCTGTCAACATCTTCGATCTGGATATCTTCCGTTTTTCTGAACAAACGCTTGTAGAGAATTCTCAAGTCCTCATTGTCTTCAACTACAAGTATTTTTTTCATCCTCTACTCCAATGTAAGTTGGTTGATTTTTGGGTCGTAAGGAAGAGACATGATTATTCTTGTACCTTTTCCCGGTTTAGATTCAATCTTGATTTTCCCGCCAAATAATCTTAGTCGTTCCTCGATACTGAACAGACCCATCTGTTTTTTCTCTTTTCTGTTTCTTTTTTCTCTCTCTACATCAAACCCCACTCCTTTATCATACACTTCGATAAAGATGTGTTTTTTATCCCTGGTTACTGTCAGGTGAGCCTTGTCAGTTTTTGCATATTTAATAGTGTTGTGGAGCAATTCCCGTACAAGCTGGACAACTAAAATCCTCTCATCCTCCCTTATAATCCTGAAACCTTCAGATATAGACACACCTACCTTCAACCCGTATTGCTGCTCGATATGGTGAGCCAGCCATTTAAGTGAAGCATCAAGCCCTTCATTGGAGAGAACCGGGGGATTAAACTCAATTGCCAGCCTTCTTGTGGTTTGCAGGGCTTTGAGAATCAGCAACTCAAGTTCCTCTATATCCTCTTTCAGTTCCTCTGGAGAACCCTGCTCAACTGTTTCTTTCAGTAGTTCAAAACGTGTTTTGGAAGAGAAAAGCATTTGCTGCAGTTCTTCGTGTAGAATGTTAGAGAGGTTTTGGCGTTGTTTCTGTTCTGCCAGTGTCAGAGCTTTAGCAAGATCGCGGACCTGTGAGGTACGATACTCTACTTTCTGTTCGAGTGACTGAGCCAGGTTTTTTAGTTGTGTTTGGCTGTTTTCCAGTTCTTTTTTCTGAATTTGCAGTTCTGCAGTTCTTTCTGCAACTTTGGCTTCCAAAGTGTTGTTCAGTTCTATGAGCGTCTTTTTTGCATTCAGCCTCTCGGTCAGGTCACTTGCTACAATGCAGATGTCATTGCGTCCGGTTATCTCAAGGGGTGCACTGGAGAAATAAACTGGTAGGGTCGAAAGGTTTGGTTTGATAAGTTCGAAATCGTTATGGACATTGCTGCCTGCAGCGGTTTTCTTTAGGAACAGCTCGAAACGTTCCCTCTGTTTTTCCTGAATGAATGTTTGGATCCGTTTTCCTACCAGGGAAGAGCATGGGGTGTCGAGCATGGTGCAGAATTTTGGATTAACGTATAATATGAGGCCGTTTGAGTCGAGAGTGATAGCTCCTTCATTCATGGTTTCCACCATGATCCTGTAGGCTGTTTCAGCTCCCTGTATTGTAAAGACAGAAATTTTACTGTCTGTATGTACAACAATAGCATCGGCCTTGCCACTGCTGATTGCTTCAAGGTTTGATTCCGCTTCGGAGAGTTTTCTCTGAAGCTCTTTGATCTGCGAAGATTTCTGAGTTTTCTTTTTAGACGTTTCCATATCACTTTCTACTGTTCTGGCTTAATCTCTATGTCCAACCCTGCGAGGAGTTTTTCCTCTTTGGTCATATCACCAACGATTTTTCTGACCGGAAGTGGCAAAAGCTTCACCAGCGTGGGAGCTGCAAAGATTTGATCTGTCCGGGCCTCTTTGGGCTGTTTATACAGATCGATCACTTCAAGCTCATATCGTCCCTTAAGATGCTCCTCACAAAGGCTGCGCACCTGATTGATTGCTTCAATAGATTTGGGAGTGATACCTGTAACAAACAGCCGCAGGGTAAATCTGCGCTTATCTTCGTTTTTGATAGCTTCTTCAAATTCTTCGGTTGTGCTGGGTTTTCTCTTCTGTTCTTTTTTTGACGCCATCATTTGTCCCGTTCTTTTATGTCCAGGCCAACAAGCACCCTGTCATAATTGGATAAATCACCGATTATTTTTTTCATCGGTGCAGGAAGATTTCTGACCAGAGTGGGAATTGCCACAATCTGATCTCCCTGTGCAAGTTGGGGGTTTTTCAACAGGTCTATTACTTCAATATCATACTCACCCTCAAGATACTCATCACACAGTTTTTTTAGATTCTTGAAAGCCGCCAGTGACCTGGGGGTCTGTCCGGCGACGTATAGTTTTAGCCACCACTGCTTTTTGGGTTTTTCCTCCGAAGATTCCTCTTTGGCAAAACTCTTTTTCCCGTCACGTTTTGTGCTGTGTTTTTTTTCGGTATCATTTTCCATTAAGATTAACCTCTTGTTAAGGCCGGTTTTTTATCTGCTTGTTTTTTTTCTGCTGTTCTTATTTTTGAAAGGTTTTCCCGTTCCTTTAAAATCACATCTTCACGAATACTGCGTTGGTTGATCTCTTTGAGTAATTCAGATCTTTCAGAATCAAATTCTGAACGAAGCAGATCAATTTGATTGTTGAGCTGCTTTTCCTTTTTCTCCAACTCTCTTTGCAGTCGTGCAATATCCTCTTTCCGAAGCGCTTGTTCAGACCTGTCTTTTGCCTCCTGAACCACTCTTGCAGTTCCGGTAAGGACTCCCTGAGGGCCGGAGTAGGCATCAATTATATCTATCCCCTCAGAGGTAAGTAAAAATTCCCTAATTTGATTTGAATGATCTATTCCCCGTGCTTTCAGTACATATATTCCTCTGTTTCTTTCACCGTTATGCTCAATAGATCTCAGCAGTAGCCATGTATCCATAAGGGATGAAACCCCTACATCTGTGGCTTCATGGAATTCTCCGCCGGAGATCAGATCGGTGAAAAGTGCGGTGATTCGTAAGGACTTGATAAAGTCGATAAGCCTGATCAGCATCGAGCGGACTTCATTCATTGTCCCAACTGCTGTGAGGTTGGAAATTGGGTCTATTATGATATTTTCGGGCTTGAAGTTTACAATTGATTTGTGCATGGATGCCAGATGAAGTTCAAGCCCCCAGGCTGTTGGCCTGAATGCATCAATCCTCAAAAGACCACTGTCGATATGGCCCTGAAGATCAATTCCGATGGATTTCATGTTTCGGATTATCTGAGAGGGGGCCTCTTCGAAGGCGAAATAAAGCAGCTTTTCTCCTCTTCTGCAGACAGAGTCGGCAAAACTTGCCCCAAGAGTGGATTTGCCGGTTCCGGAAGTTCCGGATACAAGAACACTGCTGCCTTTGTAAAACCCCTTACCCCCCAGCATCTCATCCAACCTTTTAACCCCTGAGGAGATACGTTTATTTGATACCGTGTGATCCAGACTAAGCGAAGTTACCGGTAAAACAGATATTCCGTCATTATCGATCAAAAAAGGGTATTCATCTGTGCCGTGTGAAGAGCCTCTGTATTTAACCACACGCATTCGCCGGGTTGCAATTCTCTCATTAACCGTATGATCAAGAAGAAGTACAAAATCTGCCACATACTCCTCGAGACCGTGACGGGTTATGCTGCTTATACCTCTTTCACCAGTTATAACAGTGGTGACTCCCTTCTCCTTGAGCCAGTAAAACAGCCGTCTTAGCTCCGCCCTCAGAATTGCCTCATCTTTCAGCCCTGAAAAGAGTGCTTCTATGGTATCAAGTACAACCCGTTTTGCATTTACCGAACTTATTGCAAGCTCAAGCCTTACGAATAACCCATCTAAATTGTATTCCCCAGTCTCCTCTATTTCTCCCCTTTCGACCTGTACATAATCGATCGCAAGCATCTTCTTTTCAATAAGATGGTCCAGATAGAACCCAAGTGAGGCAAAGTTTTTAATCAGATCCTCAGGCCTCTCCTCGAATGTCATTAATACACCGGGCTCCTTAAACTGAGTGGCTCCCCTGGCCAGAAACTCCATACCCAGAAGGGTTTTGCCGCTTCCCGCTTTACCCGCAATGAGACAGGGGCGCCCACGGGGTAAACCTCCGTTTGTGATTTCGTCAAAACCCTTTATACCTGAGGGGGCTTTTGCGAGCGTTAACTTTTGGGGGTTGGGCTGTTGGAAATCCTTTGCCTTGGACATGGTTTTCAGCTCCTGATCTGTTTAGCTCTTTGATGCTGTGTTTAGGTGAAGGTACTTGTTTATTGTTGCTTTACCCGATGGGTTTTCGGTTTTGAAAACAAGGGCTGAAATCTGAGAATGGCAATTCAATATCCGGAAAAGTATATATGAGCCTGCATATGCCTGAATAGGGAAATTCTAAAGTGTGATCTGCACTCTAAAAGCTGTATAGTTATCAAATTCCGTTCCAAAAGAGAGCAAGCCTGTATTTGTCCCCCCACTCGCCTGTTTTGAGATAAGAGAGAGTAAGATTGAGAATGATTTGGGCGCATGCCGAAGACAGTTCGATCAGGCTCACTGTAAACTTACCGGTTCTCCTTGGCTCTCCCGCAGAATGCGGGATCGGTGCCTCGTTTATAGGGCTTCGCGAAGACGCTCCGCCCTTTGAGGGCACTGGCACATTAAGAAAGTGCCACATAGCCGTCCCCCCTTGCGCGGTTTAGCAATATAGGTATTTGCTTTGTTATGACATTCTCTTAGTTCCGCTCGCACTGAGCATCCCGATTTCCGAATCGGGATAGTCGAAGTGTTCTTGATAGTATAATTTAAAGTAAAAGAGATTGAGAGAGAGGATAAGAATGATTTGGGCGCATGCCGAGGACGGCACCGGTTCTCCTTCAGGCTCGTCGTACCTCCTCGGTGCCTCGTTTGTAGGGCTTCGCGAAGACGCTCCGCCCTTTGAGGGCACTGGCACTTAAGAAAGTGCCACCTTCCGTCCCCCCTTGCGCGGTTTACCGTGGAGATATTTGTATTACCGTTTAAGATGCCCCTAAATCCCCTGAAGGGGACTTTGGGATTTTGTTTCCGGTTTTTCCTCCCTTTTCCGCTCACACAGCCTGTCCTGAGCTCCCAGTCGAAGGGAGCATCCCGATTTCCGAATCGGGATAGTCGAAGTGCTCTTAAAAGTATAATTGTTGAAAGTAAAAGAGATTGAGAGAGAGGATAAGGATGATTTGGGCGGCTGCCGAAGACGGCACCGGTCCTCCTTTCGGCTCGTCGTACCTCCTCGGTCCCTCGTTTATAGCGCTCCGAGGACTCCGCTTTTTGGAGGGGACTGGACAATAGGAATTGTCCACCTGCAGTCCTACCTGCCGCGGTTTACCCGGCGGTATTTGTATTACCGTTTAAGAGGCCCCTAAATCCCCTGAAGGGGAC
>LDWW01000056.1 GCA_001045525.1 Chitinispirillum alkaliphilum
GCAGTAACAACACCCGAGTCAAAGTCCCAGGGTTTTGTAAGGAGTACATCTTTAAACCATCCGTCAAAGTCAAATCCGGTTTTTGTTGGAGACTCCGGTTCAGAGACACTCTGCCCGCCTTTTATCCTAACACTTGCTATTTCTGTTCCGCCGTTTGTTTCAAATGAGACTGTAAAGGAATCCGGGTCTGATACTAAATCAGTCCATTTTGCAAAAACAGTCTTGTCACCTGTTGATCCTTCGGGTATCTCTGTTATTGCAGTTTCAAACTCCTCAGCTTCAAACCAGCCGGCAAAGTTATGATCTTCTCTTGTGGGGTCAAGCAGCTGTATTGTAGCAGTTTCCACATTATAGGTCGGGGGGTTATCCCGATGATTATCCCCGCCATTGAGGTTATAGGTGATTTCATAATTAATGATATCCCATTTTGCATTCAGTGCTAAATCGTCTGATATATAGGAATCAAAATCCCACTCATCTTTTAACGCCTCATCTTTATACCAACCTCCAAATCGGTACCCGGTTTTTACCGGTTCATTGGGCTCAACGGCAAGCTCACCATCGATTATTATCTGTTGGGGTATTCCTGCTGTACCGTTGGTGTTAAAAGTGACAGTAAAGGTATCAAGCGGGATTGCTACTGTACATGATGCAAATAACGGGGAAACTCCGGCTGCATTTATTGAGTGTACCCTGTAAGCAAGTACACGCCCTGAACGGTAAATGTTATTATCAGTATACGACATAGTGTTTTCTGACAGACCAGGTTCAACCACAGAGAAAGCTTCCTGTATTTCTGACTCATCACTTGCACTCTTACCTATTAATTTGCGATATATTGCAAATCCGGTTCTGTTAGAACCTCCCCTTTCCCAATTTAACCTGATACCACGATCGGAAGTGAGAGAACCTGACATATTTGAAGGCGGATTGGGGGTAACATGTTCAGCTGTTATTTCGACAGTAACATCTGTTTTATCTACGGTGACATTCTCTTGTCTGCCCTCAAAAAGAACCTCCATGTCCTGGTCAAGGCCTCTAATTATTATGGTCAGGACCGAATTGTTTGGAATAGATCCTATTTCTAAAGAACCTTTTCTAAATAAGGTGGTATCATTTAGGGTGTCACCGTCTGCTATCTGTACTTCAACTCCAACCTCAACCACACCGTCAGGGTAAATACTCTCACCATTTTCTGTCCAAGTAACTATAGGAGTGATGGAAAAGCTGTCTGCTGAGAGGATATTATCCTGCGAACAATAGATAAACAGACCTATTGACATTAAACCAAAAGACAGTATCAGATTTTTCATTTTCACCATTCTACCTCGCTGTGTTATCTCCACTAAAACCTTCTTCAATTGTTAAATACATTACCACCGGCACAACCCTGCAATCAGCACCCCTTTAGTATTCATAATCATGCACTACTCTTTTTCCACCATAAGTCTTCTATTCCTGCATAATGCCGAGCCACCGACCTGTTGTTATCAGGCTGGGCAGAGAAACAGGACCTTAAAAAGTCAGGCTGAAAAAAAGCAGTACATGTCGTTACCTCAAGGCAAATATTTTCTGTTTTTTTTCTAAACAGGATAAAGCAGAGTTAGCAATCTACATAATATAGTGCAGTACCATTTATAGCACCACATTTTTCATGGTTTCAGTCAAGATGTTTTGTAAATTTCAATTGTGCACCCAATATTCGATATCCCCTCGCTTCCGTTCACACATCTGTTATGAAAAAATTAGCGGAAGAGAAAATGGTGGTTGTGGCCAGGATTCGGAAAGTCTGTCTGAAACAGCAGAGGTGCTGAACGCTTCCAGTTACAGGAATCAAAATTGCAACTTATCAGCTGTATTTGAGAGGACAAAATGTGGATAACAGGAAAAAATATACGGTCATCCGCCAGATGAGAGTGGATGAAAAAAAAGCAACGCGAAAAGTCCTATTCCGCTCATTTGGTCTGTTTGAGGGCTCTTTTGCGATTTTTACTCCCCATACATTTATTGCACTTAAAGATGATAAGATCGTTGGAGGAGTAATACTTGACACATTCACTCTTCCGGACAGACGTAAAGTAGGGAAAGTAGCCTGGATTTTTACAGACCCTCAGGCCAGAGGTTTAAAACTTGGCCAGCAGTTAACCGAAAAAGCCCTTGAGTTTTTCAGGGAACAGGGCTGTGATGAACTGATTGCTGCGGTTGAAGGAAACAACACCAGCTCAAGTAAGCTTTTCGCCACACGCGGTTTTGACATTATCTCTGCGGGGGCACAGTTCCGACGTTATGGAGTTTGGACGTTTCTGATGTGGTTTAAGATTTTTCACTACATGACACCCGGGTTTTTCCTCTGGACGCGCCCGGAAGTTAAAAAACCAGACAGCCCCACTCTTCAATGGACCACAACGCTTATCCTTAATCTGATAATTATTTCACTGATCCACGTTTTGACAAACCTGAACGATCTTGCGCTGTCTCTACTTTTCAGTTTGTCATTTACCTTTTTATTTGGGGCGCGCCAGATTGCCATGCAGATTACAGCAGGCATCCTTAAGTACAAGGTGAAATTCAGGATGTTTGAGTCAGGCTTTCCGTTAAGCTTTCTGATCGCCATACTATTGAGAGGTTATTTCCCTGTGTTGGGAAATGTATATCCTGCAAAAAAGATATGGAAGTATAGTGAAAACATACCAAGTTTAGGAAAAATAGCCCTGTCGGGTATTGCAGCTGTGTTCTTACCAGTATCTGGGGCATGGGCTTATGCTCAGCTGAGCGGGGTACAAAATCGTTTTATTCACACTTTTGTAAATATCGGCATATTCTTCCTGATTTTTGATCTGCTTTTTTTCTTCTTCCCGTTTAGTGGCTTTAACGGGAAGAGGCTGTGGGATTGGAACAGGATTTTATGGGCATTGTTATCCATTCCAGCACTCGTCATAATATTTCTGTAACCGATTGTGCATCAGTACTATTCGGGAAATAGAATCCAACGCTACTTAGGATTTCTCAAACTCTGAAGCCGCGGCCGGTTTGCTTCCGGACGCAAAACGGCCTTAAAAAAAGGCACCCGAAAGGGCGCCTCCCATCAATCAGTGAAGCATAGCTTCACATCACTTTTTATGTTTTTCCAGCAGTTTGTCTATATCCTTATCCTCCAGTGTTTCCCGCTCGAGCAGCTCGGCAACTATTCTGTCCAGGCTCTCCCTGTTTTTCTCGAGTATATCGAGCGCCTGCTGCTCCATATCACCGATAATTTTCTGGATCTCTTCATCTATGATTTTACCGGTTTTATCGCTGTAGTCTTTCTGTTGGCTTATCTCCTTTCCCAGGAACACGCCGTCCTGTCCTGCGGAGAACACTGCCGATCCGAGCCGCTCGCTCATACCCCAGTTGCATACCATCTTACGGGCGATATCGGTTGCTTGTTTGAGATCCTGCGCCGCTCCGTTGGTGACATCACCGAAAATCAGACGCTCGGAGGTGCGGCCTCCCAGTGAAACGGCGATTCGGGTAAGCAGATACTGCCGGCTCAGATGGTGCCTGTCCAGTTCGGGAATCTGCTGGGTTGCCCCCATCGCCCGTCCCCGTGAAACAATTGTCATTTTCTGCAGGGGATCGGCCTCGGGCATGAATTTGGCCACCAGGGCATGACCGGTTTCATGATAGGCGATTATCTTCTTTTCCCGGTCACTGACTCCGCGATCCTGTTTGAGACCGAGCATTATTTTATCCGCTCCTTCGTCGAAATCCTCCATACTTACCGTGTCCTTGCCTTTGCGTCCGGCAAGCAGGGCCGATTCGTTGACTAGGTTTTTGAGATCGGCGCCCGAAAAGCCCACCGTCCGGGCCGCGATCTTTCCCAGATCGACCGAATCTTCCAGCGGTACCTTGCGGGTATGAATAGAGAGAATATGCACCCGGGCATCGCGCTCTGGAAGATCAAGCAGAACCCGTCGATCGAAACGGCCCGGTCGCACGAGCGCGGGATCCAGAATGTCCGGACGGTTGGTCGCCGCAATGACTACAACCGACTCCTGAGGCTCGAATCCGTCCATCTCCGAAAGAATCTGGTTCAATGTCTGTTCACGTTCATCATGACCGCCTCCCATACCAGCGCCCCGCGAGCGGCCGATTGCGTCAAGTTCATCGATAAAAACAATCGCCGGTTTGCGTTGTTTCGCTTCCTGAAACATGTGACGCACCCGTGATGCACCAACTCCCACAAACATTTCAATAAACTCGGATCCGCTGATACTGAAAAAGGGTACCCCCGCTTCTCCGGCAACCGCCCGGGCCAGAAGGGTTTTACCCGTACCGGGAGGTCCCATCAAGAGGACACCCTTTGGGATTTCCGCACCAAGCGAGATGAATTTCTGTGGATTTTTCAGATAGCCGACAATCTCTTCGAGCTCCTTTTTCGCATTTCTAAGACCTGCCACATCATCGAAGGCCACATTGGTATGCGGTGTTTTCTGGTATTTGCGGGCACGTGATTTTCCGATGTTAAACAGGCCGCCACCCGGTCCGGCGTTACCACCTCCTCCCCCCTTCATAAGTTTGGAGCGGACATACATCCCATAAAGCATAATTAGAAACCAGGGCAGCATAATCAGCAGTAGTATCCACCACCAGTTATTTTGAGCCGCAACGGCGTCTACAGTCACATCGTGATCTTCCATAAGACTGACCAGTTCGGCATTTTCGTAGCCGGGGTTAACCGTTTCGAAATAGGTGTAGGTAGTGGTATCGGCACCTTCCCGAAGCACCTTTTCGTAGGGAGTGCTGAACTCACCACGCAGATGATTTTCCTCTATGGTTACTGATGCCACATTACCCTCACGGACCTGTTCCTTGAAGGTGCTGTAGGAAAGGGACACCCTGTTTTCAGCAACATATCTGCTGAAAGCAAGATAGCCGAGCGTCACAAGTATGAGAATCCAGATAATAGTGTTAGGGGAACGAGATACTTTTTGTTTTCCGGGTTGTTGGGGTGGTTTTTTTTGTGAATTATAAGCCATGCTTACTCCTCCCTGGATCATATGAGCAATGTTGTCTCCTGCATACCATGCAAGAATTGCGCCAAAACCCCCGGGGTTGATTATGAGTGATTTCTGTTGCAGAGCAGGGATATCTACTCCATGCTGATGCATCACATATAGCGAACAAAGGACTCCGGCTGGTCGCCGTCGCATGTTCGTTGCTAAGATTGAAGAACGGCAGCCATTCCCGATTTCGAAAATCGGTCTTTTTTCAAAACGAAAAGAGCTTGTAAATTATCTGTGTAAACGAGGTAATACTTGCGGACTTGCTGATTATTGAGAATATATCAGTATACATTAGCTACCCTGAAGGGTTTAAAAAAACCACTGTCTGATTGTGGGTATGGATGGTTATATGATAGCCCAACACGGTTTGGTCACAGCAACAACTCTCGTAAGCGATCAGATTCCGGCACTGTAACCCATTTTGCAACAAACTCACTGTTGTCGCTGCGCCTTAAAAGCTCCCCAACTATTCTCAGATGTTTTTTCATCTGCTGCCTTTTGCTTACAACAACCAGCAGTGCACTGATCGGTTTGGAGCATGAACAGAGGAAAGGATACTTTTGCGGATCTGCTTCAAACCCGGATGGAAATCTTACCAATAATAAATGGCTGTCTTGTACGTGAAGTGTCGATTCCAGAATAACCACTTTTTCCATGGCAGTTATGCGGCTCTGCTCCATTTTAAAGAGGTGTTTTTTTACTGAGCGGGGCTCTGTTCCAGTTATGTTTGCAATGCAATCGGGGACAACTTTTTCCAACAGTGCAGGAGTTATTTTTCCAGGGTGATGGGAGGACAGATCGATAACAGCCGAATTTATCACAAGTGAATCAAAGTTATCCTCCGGGAAGAGATCTCTTATCTTCAATAACTCCAGCAGCTCCTGCCCTATTCTGCTGCCCTCTGGTTTGTTTAATGGTTTTTTCAGATGGTATACTGCACCCTGAGGAGTTGCCTTCTTTCTGGTGTAGAGAGTGTACCAAAGAGATGAAACCAAGATCAAAGAGATGGAGAAGGTAAATTGCATCAAACCTATTTCGAAGATCAGGAAAAAGGCTGCAGCTATTCCGAATATCTGAATCCATGGAAACAGAGGAGATCTGAATCCCGGGCGGTATCCTTCAATTCTGGCTTTGCGCATCACTATTACAGAAGCATTGATAATTGCAAACACCAGCAGCTGAAAAGAACTGGCCAGCTTGGCAATCTGTTCTATATCTATAAAAACTATGGCTGCAACCATAAGAACAGTAGTTATCACTACAGAGCGGCCCGGAATTTTGAACCGGTTCAGATTGGAGAAGTACGGTGGAACGAGCCTGTCCCGTGCCATTGCAAGAGGATATCGCGAGGAAGAAAGTATACCGGCATTTCCCGTTGAAATGAAAGCTGCTACAGCTGCCAAAATGACAAGTAAAACACCGGCAGAAAGTGGAAGCACACCCATTACTTTTTCCCCAGCTTCCGCCACAGGTGCAAAACTGCCCTGTAACTGATCAGGACTAAGAATGGTTACTAACATGTAAACGCCACCAGTATAGACAATTGTTGTCACCAGTAAAGAAAGAATCATGCCTGCAGGAATGGTGGTGTCCGGGTTTTTCACCTCCTCTGCAAGGCTTGCCACTTTGGTCAGTCCGGCATAGGAGATAAAAACTGTTCCGGTAGCTGCAAAGAGTCCACTGAACCCAAATGGGAAAAGTGGCTGAAAACGTCCTTCACTAAACTGCTGAGCATGTAGTAAAGAATATTGAGTGGCCTGGAAAAGAAAAAGACACATTACAGTCAACAAATAGATTACAAGAATCTTTTGTACTCCGGTGCTGTGTTTTGCGCCTGAATAGTTTATGAGACCAAACACCAGTGCCAGACTAACAGCCAGGCTCTGAGTCGGTATCTCGTAGACGATTCCGATATAGGCGCCTATTCCTGCAAATGCAAATGCGCCCTTAAGAATAAGTACAATATAGGTTCCTATTCCCCCTACAGTTCCTGCAAAGTGCCCAAGACTTCTGTCAAGGAAAAAATATGCCCCACCGGCCTGTGGCATGGCAGTACTTAATTCTGCCATACTCAACATTGGCGGCACCATAATTAAGGCAGCTAAAAGATAGGCTAAAAAGACAGAAGGGCCTGTTTGGGCGGCTGCTATCCCGGGCAAAAGAAAAAAACCAGAACTGAACATGGCCCCTGTACTTATAGCAAACACATCAAAGAGTCCGAGCCTGCGTTTTAGTTTTTTCTTACCTTTCACTATTCGGCTGTTTACTCCTGCACGACTTTGCATTAACATAGCAGACAAACATATCTGTGGAGGTGAATATTATTGACATATAAAACACACGGGAATTAAAACGAGTACTGTTTCAATCTACTTGAAGACAATATGTATGTCAATAAAGGTGGGATATTATCGCTGGCTGTTTGAAACAGAAATGTTTTGCAGTAGCTCAACGAGTTCGATCTGCCTTTGAAATTTGTGGCGCTTTCTTCACCAACACAATCCAAGCTCCAAACTCACCCCGATTTGTAGATTTTTCTGGGGAGAATGCTGGATTGGGCCCACGTTTATAGGGCTGCGCAAGACGCAATTTACAATACAATAAAGAAGGTGCGGATGGAAAGATATATTGTGTCCGCACCTGGTTTCACTTAGTGTGATTCAGCAGCAAGGCTCTCTGCCATTTCTTTTTGGTAAATCATATGAGATCTGATCTCTTCAATTATTTTCATACCTGCTGACCTTGCGACTACCGGATAGCGCTCTGTAGAAGCTGTTCCGGCAATAAGTGTCAAAGCCTCGTCACTACTAGTCCTAAAGGTATTGGAGAAAACGATTCCTTCTCCTTTTTGGTAAAGATATACAGTGGTATTAAGCAGTGCGTTTGAAATACCGGAAGAGATTAGCGCTCTGCTCATTTCATAACTAAGCGTATTTTCTATTAAAAGAAGCATTTCAACATCGAGAATTTCAGTTAAATTTTCAAGTATATCTCTGGAATATGCTGAAACATAATTAAACCCTCCCACAGTAATCATATTTCTGCCGGGAGCAATATCCTGTCCCATAACTATTCTTGGGACATGTTTGGTCAGCTCCTGATATTGCTCATTGGATAAAACAGCGTGCTGGTCAAGGAAATTGGCATCCAGAAATATTCCTCTGAGATTATCTGAGAATATTTCAAGAAGAGCTTCTGCAGTTTTCACATGGTTTTCATAGTATTTTTCTTCATCCTGAAGAAGTCCGGGGCCGGTGCATCGCTCAGCACCCTCAGGCACAATGGAATTATCAAGAGAAAAACTAACCATTGCAATAGGTCCATGCTCCTGAACATTTACAAATTTAGCACTTCCGGAAAAGCAGCCAAGAACAGAGACTACTACTGTTAAGGCCACCAAAATCTTAAGGCATTTCATAACACATTCTCCCCTTTTATTTGAAAGTAAAATTTTTGGTATGAGGTATTTTAATTGTAAACAGTTTGCTCGATATCTGAATATATATACACCGGCAAATTCCATTCATTCCGAAAGAAAAGTCATAACTTTTGACTTAGACAAGTGAGACCAATATAATGCAAATTACTTTCTGAAAGCAAGATGTTTACGAGAATTTTCATTAATCGTTGTTAAATACAGCATTATATTGACAACAAAGTTTATTAAATATGTCATGACTCATCAGATTGACAACAGTGGTGCACAGACATTTGAAACAAGCTCCGGAATAACGATAGGAAATCACATGCTGTTTTGATCGGAAACCCTGTAAGTTAGAGATAGTTCTTCGGCAAATCACTACTGCAGAGGTGCTATACTTGAGGTTAAGTGGTAGTTGTGCCTTACTGCAGAGTAATATTCATTCTAAATTCTGCTGAGTCTTCACAAGAGTTGCCACCATATCAGGTATATTTCTGATTATACTTAAACCGAAGGAAATGCTATTTTTGTATGTCTTATATATGCACAAACCCGAAATATCAACTAGTGATACACGGAGAACATAGTCTTTAAGGAGCTTGATTACCAGTCCATGTAAGGTTTTCACTGGAAAGCTCATACGTTGTCTAAATTTTTGATAAAATGTAAAAAAACATGTTTTCTTGTAAATTCGGGGTTATATTATCATAAAAACCCTGGAGAAAATTATGAAATTACAGATCTTACTATTTGTATTAATCTTTTCTTTTAAACTCTTTTCACAAGAGTCACTCTGGTTTGTTCCAAATGATTCTATGAACCAACAGTCTACCCCATATAACAAGCCCGCTCCCAATCAGTTCAGGGTAGTAGAAAGGGTTCAGGATGGGTTTATAGTAGTATCTGCATCGCAAAAAACATCACCAGCAGAAGGTGCAGGCAATGGTTTTCAGTTCCTTGATATCAATCCTGAAGGTAAAGAGTATTATCTTGTATACCCTTATGGCGAAACTTATATGGATCCTGTATCCTATGATATCAGTGTTTTTGAAAAATACGGCAGGGTTCTTGGTGCATTTAGTGAATGCTTGCTGATGGAGACAACTGCTAAACGTCTTGCAGAAATTTCTGAGTATAAAATTAAGATGGTCTATATAGACATGGATTATCAGCCCTCTTATGGGATCAATAATTCTTATGAAGAATACAGTAATACACTGGTAAAAGAGTGGCACCTTCAGCCGGCTCAGCATAATCCACTTATTGAAGAAATGCTTCAGAGAGTAAACAGGGATTCTGTTACACAATTCATGAGAGACCTTTGTAACATTCATAACAGAGATGCAACAGCCCGGTGGAACAGAGATTATGCTTTGCCGTACATAGCTCAGAAACTTGAGGCTTATGGCTGCGATGTTGTTACACTCCCGATTCCAGGGTATGCGCCTTTAATAGTTGGAATTCGATATGGAAAAGTGGATCCTTCTTTAAGTAAATTTGTACTTCTTGGTGGTCACCCAGATACCAGACTTGTAGGAGTAGGCTCGAATGCTAACCAGCTGCGTCATCAGGGAGCAAATGACAATGCAACCGGGACTGTTGGTTTTCTTGAGGCGGCCCGTGTGCATCAACATTATGATTTCGATTATACCATCATATATGCAGGCTTTAACGCTGAGGAGTATGGGATTCATGGCAGCAGGGTACTGATGGAATATCTCAAAAATGCCGGAGCTCAGGTGTTAGGGGGTGCTTTCTCCTATGACATGTTTGGAATGACCGGAAACAGACTTGAACTTCTTGTGTATGATCAGATACCCGGCTCTACAGCTTTTATAAACAGAATACGCGAGATAAATCAGTTGTATAATGCCTATGCAAGAGTATCTGTGACAACTAACAATTCTCCACCTACCGATATTCGACATATCTGGGGCAATGGTTATGTGGGAGCAATGAATGCAGTTACATTTACCGGGGGAGGTGAAATACACACTGTTGCCGATAGTATTAACCGTAACTATTCTGCTGCTCATATCGCGAATTCATGTAAGATTGGAATAGCAGTAACCGCCCATTATGCGGTGCCACGCCCAAAGGGTGGCGGAACAATTACAGTTACCGCTCCAAACGGTGGAGAAATAATTGAGGTTGGCTCATCTTTTAATATCAGATGGAGCAGCAACATTTCTGCTCAGCAGGTAAGAATATCTCTTATGAGGGGAGATACTGAAATCGCTGAAATCGCAGGCAATGCACCAAACACAGGTTCTTACACATGGAACGTATCTCAAAACCTCACTGCGGGTTCCGATTACAGAATAAAAATTCAACAAGCGGACAATTCTGCTATCAGTGGTATTAGTGATAATAAATTCACAATCAGAAGAAGTGTGGTGGTAGATACAGCTAATCCAAGCAGAAACCTTCTGTTTCTGGCGTCCTGGTACACAGCTGCAGATAATTTTGGTTCAACAGTCTCCCTTGACACCTCAAGATTAGCAACAGATTCGCTGATTATCTCTGATAAGAGTTTGGTTGAAGAAAACCGTCCAGATGATATAAACCCTTGGGCCTTGACAGGCGTACATCTCGATGGTAACTTAGGTGAAGTCGAATGGATAAAAATCGTTTACAGGAGTAACAACCCACTTCAACTCACTCTTGATCAGGAAGGGCTCTCCCAGTCAGGAACTAGTTATTTTGCGCAAATCCCGTATTCACAATCCTGGGACACACTGCTTCTTAAAGTTGACACAATCCAGTTCAGACAACCGGATTGGGTTAACGAAAGCCAGAGAAGAAACCTTAATCTCAATGAAGTTCAGAGTATCTCCTTTAAGGCTTCCGGCAGCAATATAACAACATCACTTGAGATCTCAAGAGTAATACTATACGGTTATGAACCTCCCGTAAGAGTCGGAAACAGATCAGTAAAACAGTACAACGCCGGTCTGAGAATTGGTAACCAGATAATAAATTTACCATATGATGGAACCTGGGAAGCTGAAATTTTCACTTCGTCAGGGCGGCTCGTCTCAAGGGAGACCATATCGATTAATAGTGTTGGTATACATAACCTCAATGCCTGGAATTTCAAATCAGGGTTATATATAATTAACCTTAAACAGGGATCTACCGAAATCCGAAGCACCTTCATACCAACCAGATAACAAAAACACCTCCTCCTCCTCAAGATGGTTCTTACACTTTTTAGTGTAGGAACCATTTTTTTTTGATGCAAGCAGTCTCATTTGAAAACATTTTATGCACAGGGCGAGAAGTCGCATACGTCTTCTGGAGGCGCATGCAGGCACAACGAAATTGTTGTTCAGAAAGGAAACTAAGGCAGGTGACAAACGACGGGCTTTTGATATCAATAAATCTAAATACGTAACAGGGAGACACCTGATTGGCAGAAAAGTCAACATTGGTCCAGACGGCTCCGATTCCAATACCGGTTTAGAGTAGGCCTACTGGAACAATCATTTTCCCTGAGGAGTCATTATTCAGCAAATACAGTTAAGTTAGAGCCAGTATGATTGTCCACAGCGCAGCCATTAGAATCTTGTGTTTGATTCCTTTCAAAGGATGTGTTGTTCGATTTGCGGGCTGCGCCATCTATCAATAGGATTACTTTTAATAGTAATCCCCAATCAGGCCGCCCTGTATACTATATGCATTTGCAAGTTCCTCAATAATTTCAATCCAAATGTGTCTCGTTCCATCTACCTCGCGTCGAATCCAAAAGTTATACACAGTATCCGCCCAATACCAATACCGGGGCCCTCTAAATGAATTTGGATAATAAGTTCGTTTTACAGTACCACTTGAGAGCATTGTCTGAAAATTTTCAACATAATATTGAAATTCCTGTTCATTATTGCTGATATGGTTGCTGATATATTTTAACCGTTCAATTTTTTCTAATATGCCGAACTTCAACATATCATCCTTAGTCGCTTCTATAAAACCGGGTGAGGACAAAAATGATTGAAGTGCAAGATGAGCCGCAGAGAGAAAAAGAGGATTGTAATGTCCAAAGGATTCTTTGTTAGTCAGATGTAACCCGCTGGTGCTGTGTGGCCCTGACCGGTAAACCGGAATACAAACAAGGCTGTTTATTAAAGTCTCATATGAAACCAATGAGTGTATGTATTCAAAAGTATTGAGCATACCTGTACCAGGACGTAAACCATAATCATGAGTCCAACCTTCACGAACTGTAATAAAGGAAGCCTGACTGAGGTTAGGTATAACTCTGTTAATAAGGGTGCTTAGTTTAGGTATATTTTTTTCGATAATAACTTCACCATTCTCGCATCCTTTTGGTGTGTCACCAGACCTGCCACCTGCAAATACCTGAATGGTAACAATACAAATTAGTGTTAATAACAGCAGTTTCATATTCAAATCCTTTGATAGAGTTTGCGTCATTACCTGAGCGACAATGGCATGAAAAGGTTTGTATCCCCAAATGGTACTCAGCTAAACT
>LDWW01000057.1 GCA_001045525.1 Chitinispirillum alkaliphilum
GGTTCATCCCCATGCATATGGGGAACATGGGCTGTATAAAGGTGTAGGCAATAATGAGGACGGTTCATCCCCATGCATATGGGGAACATTTGGCCTTTCAACTTTGCGCCCTTTTCTTTTGCGGTTCATCCCCATGCATATGGGGAACATTGTAAGCGCTTCTGCAAAGTTGCGGGATGCAACGGTTCATCCCCATGCATATGGGGAACATTAACCTATTTAATGTAACTTTACCATGAAAAACGGTTCATCCCCATGCATATGGGGAACATTGAAATTTCTATCCAACGACAACTCTTTAAACCGGTTCATCCCCATGCATATGGGGAACATAGTCCATCCCTGAACCCTGCTCCGGCTGTGCCCGGTTCATCCCCATGCATATGGGGAACATTTTAGTAACACGCATACAGTTGACACAATACCCGGTTCATCCCCATGCATATGGGGAACATATTGTCTCCCATTTTCGCAAATTCTCATCATACGGTTCATCCCCATGCATATGGGGAACATGGCTAAGCTCTGCTTTTAGCCGGGCTTTTCGGCGGTTCATCCCCATGCATATGGGGAACATCTCTTCTGTATCATACAATGATGCCTAAATTACGGTTCATCCCCATGCATATGGGGAACATTGACATGGGAGATTTTTACAAAGTAGAATGCACGGTTCATCCCCATGCATATGGGGAACATTTTTAATAGGAAAAATCTGGTTCTGTCGCATTCGGTTCATCCCCATGCATATGGGGAACATGTTTTTCTATTGTCATTTGTAAAACATCCTTTCGGTTCATCCCCATGCATATGGGGAACATGTCTCCGGCATTTCGTTTTTTCTTTGGTTTCCGGTTCATCCCCATGCATATGGGGAACATGTAAACCTTTATCGATTAAAACCTGTTTTGCACGGTTCATCCCCATGCATATGGGGAACATGGCAATTAAAAAAGGTCATGCAAAAGGGCAGCCGGTTCATCCCCATGCATATGGGGAACATTATAGCGTGTTTATAATCGACTCTGACAATGACGGTTCATCCCCATGCATATGGGGAACATTATTCTTTTGCCGGTAGTTACTATCAGATCGTCGGTTCATCCCCATGCATATGGGGAACATGAATTATTATTTGTACTGCATACTGCACACAACGGTTCATCCCCATGCATATGGGGAACATGCATCGGCGTGTTACAAACACGGGAAATAGTCGGTTCATCCCCATGCATATGGGGAACATACTAAGTTGTATCTTTGGAAAATTCAAAGACTTAAAATTTCCAAAAAAAGCTACCGTTTTAAAAGGTACTTATAAAATGTAATATTTCAAAGATCAAAAGTCAACTTTCAAGCCCATCTCTGAATAGCTTCCGGGTGGAAAGCGACCAACTTTAAACCATCCATTTCAACTGGAACCCTTCTGTTTTTTCCATGAGTAACAAAATCAAATCCAGATTCGGTATTGGTTTTCCACATCATCACAGCATTTCCATCATCAATAAAGCTAACCACCTGCTTCCACAACATCTCCCTCACCCGCTTAGACTGAGTGCCGACATATACTCCACAGTGTACTTCAATCAGATAAACACCTAATCTGCCACGTAATCTTGGAGGCGCATTTTCAACTACGATGACCATCATCTCCGGTCTTCTCCTTTTCCGGTATAGCAACAGGTACAGCTTCGGCATGTGCTTTGGGAATATCCAATCCACCAGCCGCAAGTACTTCATCAATAAAAGGAATTATATCATTGAGCACTTTCCATTCTCTAAAAGCATCCCTGCACGCAAGCCTCACCTTGCGCTCAATGTCGGTAGTCTCTTTGGCTGCGATTTTAAAAGCAATGGGCACTACTGTTTGAAATTTAAACATATCTGCTACATCATAAACAAAAGACAAAGGTTTACCAGTATGAATAAATCCAATTGCGGGTGCATATCCGGCAGCCAGAATGGCAGCTTCACATACCCCATATAAACAGGATGTGGCTGCACTGAGACATTTATTTGGAGTGTCACTTAAATCCCAGTGGTCAGGATTGTAATTTCGCCGAGTCCACTTGATTCCATACTTTGCAGCAAGTAATTGGTATGTCGCCCGCACCCGTGCACCTTCAATTCCCCTAAGCTGCTCAATACTTCTTCTTGCCGGTGGATCTTCACCAAACCTGATTTTATACATCCTGCGGACAACATTAAGCCTCGCAGTTGGATCAAGTGCAAGCTTTGCCTGATATAATAATCTATCAGAACGCGCTCCGCCAGGCTGACCTGCAGCATACACCCTGACACCAGCTTCACCTACCCATACAAGCAAACACCCAACTCTTGAGGCCAAAACAACAGCTGCATGTGATACCCGTGTACCAGGCTGCAACAACAAACAAGCAACTGATCCTACCGGTATCTGTGTACGTATACCGGTTTTGTCAACCAAAACAAAAGAACCGTCAAGAACATCAAGTTCGCCATATTCCAAAAAAAGCATCGATACACGCTCTTTCATCATTATTGGCTTTGGAGGTGGTAGACCGTTCATTCCTTTAAACTCCTGAGGGAAGGGGGATGTAGCGCGGATTATAAGGATTGCGCGAATTGCACGGATTAAAAGACAGGCGGATTGTGATCATAGAAAAATTAATAGACAATACAATAAATACAGAGCTGCTCGTAGTGATTGAACCTGCAACGCGACATTGATAAGGACAAAAGAGCACGATACAAGGCATAGAAAAAAATCGGCTCATACCGCGGCCCTCTCATATTGTTCACCTTTATAGCGATTCTTACTGCTTATAAACCGCTCGAACTGTAAACTTTTACCGCCGAAATTTATCAATAATCCTATTTCAAGACGATATGCTGTGAGATAATTTAATGTTTGTGCTCTGTGAACATCTTCAAGTGTTGAGACTGCCTTTAACTCCACAAGCACCCGATCTTCCACAATGAAATCGGCTCTTCTTGTTCCAACTTCATGGTTCTTATAGTAAAGAGTCTTTTCCTGCTCCCGCCTGAAACCAATTCCACGATCCTTTAACTCTAAAACAAGACATCGCTGATAGATAACTTCCTGAAAACCATTTCCCATCTGGCCATGTACCTCCATCGCCGCACCGATTATTTCCCGTGTGAGATCTGAATGCTTAAGATCCTTCTCACTCACATAAACCTCCTTAGGATAGGGATTAGGAAAAAGAATAACGCGGATTAAACAGGTTGGATTTAGGCAATTTGTTATACCTGCACAAATCGCTTTTAGTGCTCTCTATTGCTCACTGGAACAAAAATTGTGAGCAACTTCTGGTCCTAAAAATCCGCGACATCCTTTAATCCGCTTCAATCCGTGATACAGACGTTTTTTCTTCACCTCCCCTTTCTCTTCACCAGCATCAATCCGCAACCGAATGCTTTTGCCGGACCTACACCCCTGTAAAGAGCACATTTTACGAATAATTCCGGGTCATTTACTGTAAGCAGACCTTCGTATTTTATCGAGCTAAACCTTATCTCCCGCCCTCCTTTAGCTTGTTTAAAACGGTGCTGCAGATATCCGTCAACACAGATTTGATTAATGTCAATATGAAAACCATTGGCTTCTGAACGATTAATAAGCCAATTTTTGACGGCGCACTCACATTCTGCCACTGTCTCTGGTCCTTTTTTGCCATCTTGTTCAGCCTTTTTTTTGGCATCCATCCACACATCATGCTTAACCGAATGCTTTTTACCTTTGGTTATCCTGGCTACTACAGGGTTTGCAACCAGAGTGAAATGTAATTGTTCTCCCTTTACAAGAGATGGATTGTACTGTTTTGAGTCAACGAGTGCAGCATTATTGGACAGTGGCATCTCACCAGATACCAGATAAAAGCGTGGCAAACCGCCTTCACTGTCTTCACGGTATATAAAATCCCTTTTCTTTTCACCATCATTGGGAAAAAGGCTCCACAACAGTTGGTGAACCGCATAGCTATTGGAAGCTGTATCCCTTTTGATGATACTGAACATCTCTGGACCTGGCTTTATCTGTACTCTGCTAAGATACACTATCAGCCTCCTTTTCTGCGTCTACTGTCATGTATTCGTCGCGACAAGTGAACTGCCAGCGTTTCCTTGAAAGAGGTAAATCATACCGTGGTGTTTTGTGAGTTTCTTCAAAACCAGAGTGATCACATTTCTCCCAGAAATAGGTGGTGTTCCGTTCCTGAAGTGCCCTCAATTGATAACCATCGAAATACTCCCTTGCTCTCTCAGAGGCATTATCTGCTATTGGCAAAGGCAACACTACCTTATACCTGCTAAAAGCATCCCTGATACTATCCGCATCAAGAACTTCAGGATTCAAAGGAACAGCCGGTGGACACGACTTTCTCCCGAAATATGGGGCAAATACGGGTTCCTGAAGCGCCTGCTTTAACTGCTCTGCCGAATAGGTTGAACCATTAAGCCACACAGCAATTACCGAAAGTGAATCGCAGCGATATTCTCTGCTGGAAAGAACTGTTTTTATCTTTTCCTGCGGGGCATTCGTTTCATCGCGGCGGGTGTGATAGAAAACTTTTCTTTCAGTTTTTGGGACCTGTGCGGTATGAAAATCTTTAAGCACCGTTCCCCCTGAAAACATCTTAACAGCAAAGCCCACTGAGTTTACAATTGCATCCATTGCATTAACATCATCACGCCTTATACCCATCGCTGCAGCAAGTAAACCTATGATTGCAGATTTAGAAGGCTGTCGTGAGCTGTGCCGATCTTTACCGATAGCTATTTCACCCCAGGAGACAAGAGGTGCATAACACTGGAATAGTAAATATTTCATAATCAGGCTCCAACGAAATTTAATAGTTCCTCAAAAGTACCTTCACCCTTTTCCACATCTATACTATAGCGACATTCCGCACAATCACCGTATACTTTGTCCATATTTTCACACAATGTGGATAGCCTTTTTATAGCTTCATTGGACATATCAGAACTGTCGACGGGTTTAAGAAAAGCAGAGGATAACTGGCGGGGCTGCTGAGAACCTTTTTCAGCAAGAATATAAAGAGCTCTTGCACGTGAAGCATAACTGTTTTGTTTTCCCGATGGGGAAACGGTTGCTGCAGCGTGTGTGAGCGCACGTACAGCTTTATTAGCGAGCTCTGCAGCTCCCAGATTTTCTTCAAGCAGGGATTTATTTATGCACAGGTAGGTGTAAAATACTCCTGAGCCGAATCCGCTTTCGCCAATATGCGCAGAACCAGAATCTTCATCACCAGCATTAAGATCGTCAACTGCTGTGAAATAATCATCTTCAACTACTACGCGATTGACAGTAATCGAATGAGCAACCTGTGCTGCAGCCTCAATATTGAAACTGGGATTTTTTGCCAGCATACGGCCAAAAAGAGCAATGTCAGTGGCTTTAATATCTTTACGCAGCAACTCAAGTTCTTCTTCTGTTGGCTCGCGCTTCTCTTCTGCTAAAGTATTACACAATAAAAGCGCAGCCTCTCTCTCTTCGGGCGATATGTGGGCAAGCTGCTCAATTTCCAAATCGGCAAGTGTCTTTTTCTTATCCGCACCTTTCAATTTGCCAAACTGAGCAGCAATAGCCTGGGCACATTTTTTTGCTTTTCCTTCTGAAACTCCCTTTTCTAACAGAAACTTGTACACCTCAACACCAAAAAGCTTTGTTCTCTTTCCAATAAATCCTTTCATTGTTTCTTCGAAAATATCCGAAGTACGCCAGGCTCTTTTCAGGCTTTGTGATGAAATGCGAAGACGATCAACACCACCCATCTTTGCTGTTTTGGGTCGGCCAAGATCATCGCGGTTAAGATTTGCAGGGGCATAATTGGTAAGCAGGTGTAATTGTATAAACTGTGACATTTGAAACTCCTTCATTGGTTTATTTTGTTTGTGAATAGTAATCTTTTGCAAGTTTGAAACTTAGTCTTTTACTGGGTTCTTTGTAAATTCCAGGCTTTTCCTCACCCCATAGCTTTATTGTTTCTATAACAGATACAGGATCCACAATACCATCAAGAATTACTACAGCCCTTCTCAGAGCTTTATAGAATTCATTCCATTCCTTGCACGCCAATAGATTTCTAAAACGTACTTCACTGAAAACAGCGCGACCATTCTTTTCCTTTCCAAGATTTTCCGCTAATTTTCCGGAACCGTTCTCTTTTATATGAGGAATAATACCAGCGATCGTGGCTATAGCCTCTGCTGAAATGTACTTTGGTGCACGTTCCAAAAGAATATGTGTTTCCCTCAACAACATTGCTTTTTCCGGTGTTTCACAGCGTTTGAGCTTTGCCCGGGCTCCGTTGTTTTCAAGCAACTCAGAACGCCAGGCTAAAACCGTTTCGAAAAACGTTTTTTTGTGATTTTGTTTTACCTCATTTTCACTATTATTCATAAAACCTCCTACTCCAAAGAAGATGTATGTTTCTTAAGGTTATTTCTCATTTTTCCTACCGCTTTACCTAAATCGTTTCTGGCTTTAATAACTCGCTTCATATCCAGACCATCTTCCTGCTGCTCCAGAGCCCACTTGTCAAACAGGCCATAGGCCTGAGATGTTAAAATATCCATCCACCCGTTGACCAGTTCTTTTTTCACACCAGAAACATCGAAATTCTCTATTATCTCCTGCACCATTGTATAAAACCTGGGTTCAGTATTTTGCCAGAAAGCAGTATCAATAAAAGAGAAATCACCTTTCACATCTTTAGGTGATTTAAACCAGGCTTGTTTTACTTTTGATTTGATATTGTTTGAAATTTCCTGTGCCGTTTTTACCAAACCCTGTACAAACAAAGACAAATCGTCTGCAATTGCAGGATCGAGTGGATAAACAGGTAGAGTTGAATCATACCAGCACTCAGCTTTCATATTGTTCATGTTATAACCGGCAGCCCAAAGAATTGCACCGTCTTTTTTAAGTAGCTCAAGACGAAACTCATTTGCCCTACTTTTCTCAACGATAACAGCTGGCAATGCACCTTCAGCCTTTACATTTAGCCCCAACCAATGACGATACGTTGTACCACCTCCAGAAGGCTTTCTTGAGTAAGGTGGTTCATCCGTTTTTTTGGGATCAAAACCATATGCATTCAATGGATGTGTCCATACACCACTGTAATTGTTACCGGAGTGGCGTGTAATGTATCCGGTTACCAGATTTTCACATTGCAATCCGGTAAGATCACATACTCCTTCTCTGCTTTCAAATTTTAACCGGACCCTTCTCGGCATGCCAAAATACATATGAAATGGATGGCACTCTTCAGCGAACAATTCACTGCCTTTCGTTTCACTGATTTTAGTCGGTTTCATCCATGGAAAGATATCAGGCAGATCCGTTTTCCTACTGTCCCCGCTCAGCAAATGAATACTTTCCTGATCAATGATATTCAACCATAGTTTTTCCCACAGAGTGGACAGATCTTTTTTGGGTAAAAGTATTGTGGTAAGCGGCCCGCCACCTCTAAGACCGACCCGATGCCCGCGCCCTCCGCTTGGCGCAAATGTTTGCAGCGTATAAAGAGCAACTGCAGCCCAGTACGGATTTATTTGTAGTGGCTCACTTTTATCAGCTCGCTCATTTGTTGGGATGAAGTGGTCATTTGCCGGAAGGTTGATAAAAAGATTTCCCAATGTTTCTTCCTTGTAATCCTCTTTAAGATCAAAATCCTGCATAAACGCCGGTCCATCGGAATCGATTTCGAAGCAGTGCTCAAGTGTCAGTACTTTCTGTTTGAATTCCTCTGATTCCCATGGTGTATAGTACAGCTCCGCCCAGATTTCATCATCTTCGGGCAGTGCTGCAACCTGAACGATACCAATGAGCAATTGGTACAGAGCGTTCCGGAAGTCGGGACGTGGAGCAATGATCTCTGTAACCGGATTATCACTATAATGTTCTAAAAGTTGCCAGACCGCGATATTCTCAAACTCGCCGGGTTTGCTGTTTTTACGAGTGACTGGCAGCCACTTGTCTTTGATCAGGTTCATTGAACCTCCTGTTTTATTATTAGTATTAAGTCAGCAGCTAATTGATAATCCAACATCCCTGTCATAAACAATCTCAACCTTCCTCCCTCTCTCATCCCACCCGCTCGCCTTAAGCTGCTCATCTTCAAAAACAACGAACAATGTATCAAACTTAAACCTTCGCTGTTTCTGCAGATTAGCCACATACTCCTCTGCCGCCTTTGAATAATCAACTTTTACAAGTTTTGATTTTCGTATCTTCAGTGAGCTCAACTCCCATGGGTATTCAACATTACTATACAGAGGCACAATCTCACCATTGACCCATCGGCACAGGTACATGGTGTTTTGTGGTTCGCTTAACCGGCTTTGCACTTTTTCCTCCACATCCCACTGGTTTTTAGTGTTGCTTGCCCTGCTGTAACCACTTGGGAAATGAAGCATATTAAAATCTGCCATACTCTTTTTAGTCATCATCTCAGCCCACGACCCGTTCTCTGCAATATCGAAAACAGGTGGTGTTTCTATTTGCCATTCACCATAAACCGCCTCTATAAGATCTCTTCCCTCTTCCGGCATTCGCAGGGCTCCTTTTGTTTTGAGCGCTTCAAAACTTCGCCACAAAACAGCAGTATCCTTATACACATAACACCCATTGGGGAATTGATCTTTATACCATGAAGCTTTGGGTTTTTCCGTAGCAGGAGGTGAATGGATGAAAAAAACCGGGTCGGAACGGTCGGTGCACACATCCGGTTGTATGCGGTTTCCCTGTGCATCGCGAAGGTGCCTGTGAAGTCTGCCCGCACGCTGAATAAGAAAGTCTATTGGCGCAAGATCACTAATCAGGATATCAAAATCAAGATCAAGGCTCTGCTCCACAACCTGACTTGCAATAAGTACTCTACCATGACGATCCGTTGCACCAGACTCTTTTCCAAAATGTTGAAGAATCCTTTTTTCCACTGAAAGCCGATCATGGAGTGCCAGACGACTGTGGAACAGATCCAGTTTATCATGATCCATTTTTCCTGTTGCACATAGCTTTGTATAACTATCAATAACATCCGTAACAGTGTTTCTGATCCAGCACACACATTTACCTGACAACGCACTCTCTGTTATCAGATTTTCTAATTCTTCTACATTGTCCTGAAACTCGATTTTTACCGAACGTTTAAGCTCTTTGCGGGTATCTGCTCGTGCTTCCAAAAGAGTTTTTTTACCAACAGTAGTAACAAGGGGAAAGTTCTTTTCAGTCAAAGTTAACTCTTCACCACCCAGCCCTTCGGTGAACGAATCTACAAATCTTTTTCGTATATTTTGTGGTAATGTTGCAGAAAGCAAAACAGCAGAACCACCCGATGCCGCATGAAATGCAAGTATGTTTTCAAGATGTCTGAGCATATAAGGGTCATATGCATGTACCTCATCAACAACCAATACCTTTCTTCGCATTCCAAATGCTCTTAGATTCTGGTACCTCACAGGAAGTCCACCTAAGAGGATCTGATCTATGGTTCCAACTCCACAATCCGCAATAAGGGACTTTTTTGAGGAATCGCCAAGCCATTGTGCACAATGCGCCACTCCTTCATGTTCAGCAGATTCGTTTTCTTCTGTGTCTTCGGGTAAACCAATAAATGTGTCCCTGTAGGAATTTCTGAATGTCTCTGAAAGATACCTCGAACCATGGCTCAATACCAGTGATGGCTTTTTATCATCATTAAACAGTAACCTGTAAACAGCTGCCATTCTTTCGTACATTGCGTTAGAAGTTGCCATTGTGGGTAAAGCTACAAAGCACCCATCCCCCCCTCCATGCGCAAGAATTCGGGACACCAGTGTCAGTGCTGCTTCAGTTTTACCCGCCCCCGTAACGTCTTCAAGTATCCATAGCTGTGGCCCCTCTGAGATATCTGTTTCATTGCATAATCTCTGAAGTGGTGTTGGTGAATCGGCAAAAGATGGGAAAAGATGTTCCAGCCCACCAAATTGAGAAACACGGGTTCCGATAATTTCTGCATCACGCACTGCTTTTTCTGCTGTTTTTAGAGCAGCATTATAGTAGGTAGTAAGATCTACTTCTTTTGAACAAAACTCAAATGTATCCCCAGACCCGATCCAGTCACATATCGTCACCAGACCTGCCAATGACCAGCTTTCCTGTTTGAGGTTACTTTTAATTGCGTCTCTCTCAGTTTTTGGAAGATTTATAATCGCCCTTAGCTCATTTATAGATTCATTTGTAAGAAATTTTTCTGACATAGCAATAGAAAACTCATAAGCGCTTTCTTTGTCAGATGTAGAATAGAGCTTTACCCCGGAATACATATCGTTTTCTGGTGGAAGACCATGATGCCCAAAGAAACAGGATGCAAAAGTGTTAATCAAAACTTTGAATACAGTTTCCTTACAATCCGGGAAGAGTTCGTTATACAAGAGATTTAACAGATGCTTATTATAAAGTACCCATCCTAACTGGTCATGCCTGGGCTCGTATGATTCATCAGTTTCTATGCCCTGAAGCTGTTTAAGCAGGAATTTGTTCAGATTCTGAAATCTGGTAGAGAACTTCCCTAAATCATGTAGTGACAGGAAGAATAAAAACCATTCGGTAAAAGCATTTTCAGAAAGTCCGAAAGCACCAGCTGCATTTTTTACAAATTTTTCATTGTTATCTAACCATATCCTTCCTACAGCCGCGACATCAAGGCAATGATATGGAAGCAGGTGATAAAACAAATCGCCATCTTCTGATACCCTTGTTTTTCCCCAGTATTTGTAAAATTTGTTTTTTACCATCGTATAATTCTTTCTTCAGCCTAATATTTACCAATCCAAGCCCATAACAACCAATCTACACACCCTCAATCTCAAAAACTGAGATTCAGCCAAAAAAATTTTCAGTAATTCTCCAGCGTCTCCCTCAAACACTTCTTCACCTTTTCTTTAAGTTGCTCCGGTCCCAGAACTTTCGCTTCTTTACCCCACCTCAGAATATCCATAATCAACTCTTTATCATTGCTGTAGGGAATATGGAGATCATAGGACCCATCATCATTCCATTGCCCGGTTTGTCTTGAATGCCAGATCTCTTTTGAGACTTCTCTTGCGGCAACCCCTGTAAACCGGATGTGTGCGACATTTACAACAGCACCCGAGAATATCCCATATCCCAGTGAAAACTGTTCCTTAAGTTTCTCAACAGGAACATTTTCTGCCTTTTCCTTTGCAATGGTAACATTCTCTATTCTGCTTAGCGCAAAGCACCTAAGGTCATTTCTTCTGTGACAGAATGCATCAACGTACCAGTTTTCTCTGTATCGTAAAAGTGTCTGAGGTGAGATAACACGCAGGTCTGTTTTATTTTCAGACAGAGGACTATAGGTTATTTCAGCTTTTCTTTTACTGAGTATAGCCCTGAAGATTTTTTTGAAAACCAGATCATCAACAGGTCTGGAGCAGGATGGTATAATCTTAAATTTACTTTCCAAAGATTTAACCGGAATACTTTGAATTCTTAAAGCCGGCGAAAACTTTTTCCTTACAGGCGTAAAAAGCTCTTTTAAAAATCCCCGTTGCAGTCCCTGAATGGTATGCTCGATAATGACAAATGCTTCGATCTCCTCCTGAGTAAACCAAATGCCGGGTAATTCATATGCATCCTCAGGCTGAATAAGTTTGTATTTGCCATACTTTTTTTCATACTGTATCCTGACACCAAAATAAAGCTCAGCATACTCTTTTACTCTGAAGAAGGTAGCTTTAGAGCATTCGAGATTTTCAAGAATCTCACAGATTTGTGCTCCATTTTTTCTGGCGGATAGAAACTTATGCAGATTAATTGCATTTTCGAGGGAACTCATAAACTGCTCCATTTCGGAAATAGTGCTCGTCACTTTTATGCAGACCAGTCATTAAACGATTAAATGAATTCAGAGCAGCCTGAGGAAATGGAATTTGGGCGGAAATCTAAGTAGCGGAAACAGGAAACTCAAAACTATAAAATAATGGCGAGACTTAAAAAAGTAAACAGACAAATGAAATTTACACAATATACCCATACATGGTTGGCAATAAAAAACACATTATGTTGTCACGTTAAGTTTACATGTCAAAACCAGGAAGAGGAAAGATGGCAGGAAAAAGGCAAAATAGAGAATACGATTCCGGGGATAAACGGGTACATACACTGGCCGTGCAAAAGGCCAGAAAATCTACCCGGGGCCATATCCAGCCTGTAGTAAAGGGAAAGAAATTGGAATGGGGAGTACCTATTATTGTCGGATTAAGACCCACTGCGCATCCGGTGACCACTATATTTCCCAGATTATTACTCCGGCAATTATATATGCATAAGAGAGTGTTTGAGTTTCATTACTTTTTTTTAAGAGTCCAGCGCTAAGAAGCGCTGTTTCAAAAACAATTGGGGTCTTCAGCCCCAAACCCCGACCTACTTTCTTTCCAAGGCCAAAGAAAGTAGGCAAAGAACGCCTTGGGAGCCCCACACTGGCTCCAATATTCGCGTTTTCGCCGGGGAAGGGCCAAAACTCGAGGACTCGAACAATTGGCCCCGGGAAAGGACCGGCGAAAGCGCTCATTCGCCAGTGATTGGGGCGGATTTGTACCCGATAGTTTTTTTAGGAGCTTACTGCCGTGCGCACTGTGAAATAGATGGAGAAAATTTTTATGCAAGTTTAATTGCCCGATTAAGACCCACTGCGCATCCGGTGACCA
>LDWW01000058.1 GCA_001045525.1 Chitinispirillum alkaliphilum
TAAACCCACATCTTGAACTCAGCCTCTCAATTGCGGATGTAGTTCCGTTGAACGAAGCCGGGCGACTGCACATTACCTTACATATTATATAGGAAATTGAATCCTGCCTGTTACTTGCCAAAAGAGGCATATGGATAATATAGTATCGGCAAATTGGGGAGTGGGATATCTGTTCAGAAAGTGATTGCCCAAAAAAATCCCCTCATCTTATCAAAACAAACACATTTTATACCGTTCTAAGAAATAGAAACCTTGAGGCTCCTAAAAAGCTGCTCTTTAAAAGACAAAAAATCGGTACTTTTCTATACAAGTACTCCCGAAATGCTCCGTCTTACATCCTGAGCTTTAGGGTATTCCCTCCTGAATCAAGATCAGCTTTTTCCCCCGGCCTGTTATTGCGATAAGTACCATTCTTCCTTTTTTGCATTCCTGGCAGACAAGCGGATCTTTGCCGGTAATACGTTTAATAATATCATACCAGTGGATGGGAGACACCTTTGTATCCGAATCTGATTTCTCTTCTGAATCGCTCGACAGGTTACTTCATCAGCCGATGTGGTCATAATGAAAGGAGAAAGCTACAGAATCAAAAACCGGATAAAACTGGGTTTTGTACATCAAACCTGATATCTTCTGAAAAGGAAAATCGGGAAAATTAAACCGGTGTTGACACCGTATAGCCATAAGCGAAAATCGCATTCTCTCCTTTAAAGACGGTCAAGTCACCTTCTCCTATACCGATTACCGCAACGATTGTAAACGCAAGGTGATGACCCTGTCTGCAGTGGAGTTTATACGGCGGTTTCTGCTCCACGTTCTTCCCGGTGGCTTTATGAGAATACGGCACTTCGGTCTGTTTGCAAACCGTGATCGCAGGGAAAACATTAACCTTTGCAGAAAACTTATGGGTGAGTATGCGGTGGCTGCAAAGGAAACAATTGGCAGCTGGTGGGAGCAGATTCTGGAAAGAACAGGGAAGAACCCGCTGATATGTCAAAGGTGCAAAAGGGGTCTTTTGAAACTGGTATTGATCATGCCTCCTGGCAGGAGGGATGCAATGGTAACATAGGAGCTGAATGTGCGGTAAAGGAGTGTGTCATTGCCGATGTCAAATGAGCATTTGTGGATGCCTGTAGGTTTACTATGTCAAAAAAGGAGTTTTTAAACTCTGTGGGGGAGTAATGTCAGATAAGAATCGTCATACAGTATGTGTTTTTAAGGAATTGGTGTCTGCTGCACAACAGAATGCCCCAGAATCTGAAGTTAAGCCCTGAATACTTTTTCCTATAAATAATATAGCAGAAGTTGCTTTGATGAACGCTTCGTTCAACAGGTTTTTTCTGCATCCTGAATGCAGAAAAAACGCTTGATGTTGTGCGTTGGTTCTGCTGGGCTCTTTTTCCGACCCGCGCTCTTGCCTTCATATGTTTGACATATACTATATACTTTGTCTTAACATTAACCCCACTTTGAATAATCACCGTTGCTTTAATATGATATATTGCTTATCACCAAGGGCTTCATTAGTTTCATAAATAACACCATTCTTATATATGTAAAAACTCTTTTTCGAAGGCAATATTAAACTTAACAATAAAAACACAAACGCTGAACAAAGGATTGCTATACACAAATTCATTCCTAATTTTTTACTGAATATTACACCAATTAAGCCAAAAGATATCATTAGTACAAAATCTAGCCATCCCCAATGAAGGGTATCTTCAACAAGACTCAATCTAGGATTTTTAGGGGAATATCGAACAACAATTTGTTTATTAATTGGATACTTCTGTAAATAATTAAATTGTTCTTGCAAGCTTAAATTAACCTCGAATTTATCTGCGTAGATGTCTCCTCCGACTAAAGTGTCACCATTAACTATATATTGATAAAGAATATTAACACGATAAGGATTTTTTTCAGAAACCACGATAATTCCAGAAGTTTCTTTAAAACTTCTTGCTTCATAAATTTTATACCATCGAAAACCGATTTGCCAGAGTATTATTATTGATAGCATTAAGCTTCCAATAGCGGCTTTCCCTGCATAAAAGCGAGCAGCACTATTTTCATAGAGTAGTTTTTTTGATTTACCGCATTGCTTTGATTTCAACTTTGTTTTAGAACATTCCAAAACAATGGGAACAGTAGAAGCTTTTTGACTATGCATCATAGAAGAGTAATAGTAGCTTTGCCCATTCTTTAATTCTAAATTTATTATGCAAAAACATGGGAAATGCGACATGCTAAAATTGTAAGATACTTGTATTCTTGTAAACGCAGCTAAATCTATACCTGATAAATTTAAAACGTGTTTACAGTCATTTTTAATTTTTTGAAATGAGGCTTTAGCATGTTGTTTTGGAGATAGTTCTTTGGGATATGAGTCATCATTTAGAATGTTAAAGGATATGGTTTCGCAATCTCCATTAAGAAATGGTCTAATGCCAATAGACCTTTTTGTCGCTTTTTGACATATTAATGTAATGGTTTTATCAATAATTTCTTTTTTCATTATTTTTCAATGCGTTCTATATTTCTGATGAATTTGATCAGTATTCATAATTGAAAACGTAAATCTCTTTGCACTTGCCTTAATGTATTGGATCCTATATTCCGCGCGGGTCTTTCTCTGTTTCTGCCCAGCAGAACTTGCGCACAACGTTCCGCGCTATGCTGAAGTTGCGCTAAGAATCAATGCAGAATTATTGCCTGTCGAGTGAGTCTTCGAGCTTGAAAGGCGATAATTCTGCTTACCTTAGTGTATGCGCAATTTGGGGCGTACTCGCCCAGCATAGCGCTGTTGAACAAAGCCTTCGGCAGTAAAACCACCTAACCCCTAAAACCCCATTCCCACTGTAGCAATTAAAAGGCACGCAGGGTATAATTAACATTGGTACCACCCTTTGTCGATTATAGCCGCCTCTATGCAGGGCGATTTCTCACCTTAACACAAAGGAGGGTCATTATGACTCCACTGCGTGCCCGTTTCATTGCTCACCTTCACCTCAAGGGTTACTCTGACAAGACTCAGAAAAACTATCTTCAACCAGTCATCCAGTTTTCCCGCTGGCTCAACCGATACCCTGACCAAAGATGAGCTTCACCAGTACCTTCTCTACCTTAAGCTTGAACGCAAGCTTGCCATCCGCACATTAAATATACATATTTACGCATTAAAGTGCTTCTGTGAATTCATTTTACCCGAAGCAAATTTCATGGCCCCCTATAAACGCCTTAAAGAACCAAAGCATCATCCCGATATCATTAGCCGAGAAGAGATAAGGTCTGTTATCGAAACAGAGCAGAACCTTAAATACAAGGCCATTATCTCAACGATTTACTCAAGCGGCATAAGACTTGAGGAGTGTGTCAATCTCGATGTTTCTGATATCGATTCAAAACGCATGGTTATTCACGTGCGTCACGGCAAGGGTGGAAAGGACCGGATCACCATTCTTTCTCCTCAAACTCTGAAGATTCTTCGCAAGTACTGGCTGAAATTCAAACCCCGCACCTGCCTTTTCGAAGGCAATGTCAGAGGTAAACGCATCGGACGCCGTACTGTTGAAGAGATCGTTGCGGTGGCAGGCTTTAAAACAGGTCTGCGCCGTAGGCTCAAAGCACACTCTCTTCGACACAGCTTTGCCACTCATCTTCTTGAAGACGGTGTTCCCATTCAGGTGATTCAGCGTCTGCTGGGACATTCAAGACTTGACACCACAAACATTTACACTCACGTAAGCAGTGATATGCTCACTGGTGTTAAAAGCCCGCTTGACACCCCGTCCCCTCAATCGGTCAGAACAGAAACGGGTACAGCTAAACCTAAAAAGAGAGGACGTCCCAAAGGGAGCACTGCTGCAAAAAAGAAAGCCGCTGCAGTGAAAAAGTCTGCCAAAGTGAAGAAACCTTCCACAAAAAGTTCCGCAAAACGTGCTGCCCCCAAAGGCCGAAAAGGGGGGTGCAGATGAAAACCACCATAAGACTTGCAGACATATTCAGAGCATCTTTGCCCCTTTACACTCATAAGTATGGCAAATTACCTCTTGAACACTATAAGGCAGTCAACGCAATTATGAACTGTCGCACAGAATCGATGGGCTATCATCAGTATGAGTGTGAAAGCTGTCATGAGCCGCAGACGCATTTCCATTCATGCCGCAACAGGCACTGTCCCCGATGTCAGGGGTACAGTGCAATGCAATGGGTTGCGGCCAGGGTTGAAGAGATGCTTCCGGTAAGCTATTTCCATGCTGTTTTTACTGTCCCTTCAGAGCTTAATCCTTTCGTTCTGCGTAACAAGAGGGTCATGTACTCTCTGCTATTCCGTGCTGTTAAGGATACGCTGAACCAGCTTGCCGCTCAGGAAAAGTGGCTCGGTGCAAGGATCGGCTTTACCGCAGTCTTGCACACATGGGGGCAGAACCTTATGGACCACCCCCACCTTCACTGTATCATTCCCGCTGGCGGACTTCGCTTAAAAGACAACCGGTGGAAACACTGCAGAAACGATTTCTTCGTTCATATTGATGTGATAAAGCAGGTGTACCGTGGAAAATTTATGGAGTACTTTAAACAGGCGCTTGCCGCAGGGGAGATAAAGTACCACGGTGTTCTGGAAGTGTTTACTGATAAGGGTAAACTTCACGACCTCTTCAGTCTCCTCTACAGAAAGGAGTGGGTTGTCTATATCAAACCCTCATTTGCATCTCCCAAGGCTGTTCTTAACTACCTTGGCAACTACACTCACCGTATAGCCATAAGCGAAAATCGCATTCTTTCCTTTAAAGACGGTCAAGTCACCTTCTCCTATACCGATTACCGCAACTATTGTAAACGCAAGGTGATGACCCTGTCTGCAGTGGAGTTTATACGGCGGTTTCTGCTCCACGTTCTTCCAGGTGGCTTTATGAGAATACGGCACTTCGGTCTGTTTGCAAACCGTGATCGCAGGGAAAACATTAACCTTTGCAGAAAACTTATGGGTGAGTATGCGGTGGCTGCAAAGGAAACAATTGGCAGCTGGTGGGAGCAGATTCTGGAAAGAACAGGGAAGAACCCGCTGATATGTCAAAGGTGCAAAAGGGGTCTGTTGAAACTGGTATTGATCATGCCTCCTGGCAGGAGGGATGCAATGGTAACATAGGAGATGAATGGGCAATAAAGGAGTGTGTCATTGCCGATGTCAAATGAGCATTTGTGGATGCCTGTAGGTTTACTATGTCAAAAAAGGAGTTTTTAAACTCTGTGGGGGAGTAATGTCAGATAAGAATCGTCATACAGTATGTGTTTTTAAGGGATTGGTGTCTGCTGCACAACAGAATGCCCCGGAATCTGAAGTTAAGCCCTGAATACTTTTTCCTATAAATAATATAGCAGAAGTTGCTTTGATGAACGCTTCGTTCAACAGGTTTTTTCTGCATCCTGAATGCAGAAAAAACGCTTGATGTTGTGTGCCTGTTTTGCACATTTACCATAGTGTAATCTCTTGTTTGCGCCTCTTATCTTTTTCCGGCGGGGCTCTTATTCTCCCGCAGGCGGTAATTATTCCCATCACGTCAGCGGTGCTTACCAGGTTTCCTTCAAAGCCAGCATTATCAATCGCCTCATTAATATTCTCAAGAACTTCCGGTCAATGAGTTTCAGCACACCCATCAATGCTTGGTATGGGCATTACGATTCCGCAAACCTCTGATTTTTACCTTCAGCTCATGGTGGACTCCTGTATTATAGTTAACAATTTGACAGAGTGCTTCAGCCGTCACCAACCACTTCTGGTTATGGCATTAAGCCAATGGTACTTATGTCTGTTTTGAATAATTTAGGTTAATGCCATTCTCTAAGGTGTAGATAATAGTACCGTGAACATCATTTTCAACATTCACCGTAATATCAAATATCAAGCCCACATATTCTTTGAATTCATTTACCGTCTCTAAGCCACTAGCCATAGCTGTATAAACTGCTCTTTGACATCTAGATGTTCCCAACTTCATAATGTGTTCATATAGTAAAATTTCATTATCAGAGAAATCATAACGTCTAAAACCTGAATGAACAGAAGCATTTCTAAATTCCCTAATGTTCTCAAGAGCGTCTATAAGTTTTCTTTTCCACTTGTCATAATTTTCATTTTGTCGAAGCTGTGCTCGTTTATGACTTGCAATATATTGAGCTCCATTACCATTAGGAAACCCCAGAAACCAACGGATATATGGAGCAACCATATCTGTTCCTGTTTCTTTGAACAATGCTTCTACTGCAAACCACATAAACAGAATCTGAATCTGAATATTTGATTCTTTTGAAGCATTCCTTGACCAATGAAGAGATCTTTTATATCTCTCGCTTAGCTCGGAATTCCAAAGGAGAAAAACTTGAGTGCTATCTACTTGGTGAAAAGAACGAAGTTGTCGAATAAATGCACAACAAGGGCCAAATGAGTGGTTTAATATTGGCTTTATTAAACCAGTTATTAGATCCTTGGTATAACCACAGTTTGACAGTTCCATTTGACTGAGAACGGAATCGTGTGACTTAATATCAAGTACTTCTTCAAATTTTTCGTCTGCAAGCTTAATAGCCTCTTCAGTAGTCGTTGCTTCCACGATACATGAGATTCTGGAGTTAATACTAAGGTCAACATTAGACTTATTTATCTCCAATGATTCTTCAAGACACTTAGCTTCATCTTCAAAATCCTTGCCAGCAGGGCGTATCTCAACATCACGATAAATTGTTGAAACTGGGAAAACCATTCCATTATTTGCTAAAACCTTAACTACATTGTATGTTGCCATTATTACCTGCTTTTAACAAATCCACTAATCGTTCTAACAATAATTTTCTAAATCTTTTTTCAGTGCTCTTGTCTGGCTTTAAACAGTGCATTTTTAGGTGCTCTAATGTTCGTATTACATACCTGTGCTTTTGGGTATCTAATGACGCATCAATAATTAAGTTTAATAAATCTTCAGAAATACTATTTCTATTTAACAACTCGTTTAAATATTGCTCTGCATTACTTTGGGAATTAATCGAACAGTAATATTCTAATCTAAGAGCCAAAATCAATTCTTCTTTTGCTTTTATTTCACAAAGCTTACGATCAAAAAAAGACACTTTCATCTGATTAAACATCCGAATCGCAATCTTGTATCCTATACACAGACTTTTTTCATTGCTTGGTTTTAATTCTAATAACTGGGCAAGAAAATATTCAGCTTCTAATATATGTTCATTTCTTATTAGATGTAAAATATAATCATTGAAAGCCTTTGCTTTTTTCTTAGACTTTTGAATGTCGCTTCGAAAGCGTTGCTCTATTTCATTCATTTGTTTACTTTCAAATATAACCGGTCACTATATAACGCCTTGCTCACCGGTAAATTAGGAACACTGCGAGTAATTTTTCCGCGTGTAGCAACTTTTATAACTGTCTATCATTTTCGCCAATCTTTGATATATAAGACTTTGTTATTATCCAGTTGAACGACTTTTTTAGCTTTTAATTTCTTTTCTGCTACATAACCGTATTTTTCAACTTCATCAATTGCGATAAACGTTTGCTTGCCTGTAGATTCATACAGTTCGATCAATTTCGCTACAGCGTCATTCTGAATATTCTTAAACAACACTGTATCATGTACCAAGAAAGGTAAAACAGTTGTCTCCAAGAATGCTAAATCAAGTAGTATTAAATTTGAGTAAGCCTTTCCAGTTCCTGTATCTTCAACCAATTCAAAGTTGTAGCTATTTTGACCAAGCTTTAGCGTTGGGCTTCTTCTTTCCTCGCTATATATCTCAGTGACATTTTTTCTATTTTTGTCATTTAGTATATTTTCAATCAACTCTAAAATTCTAATTTTTTCAGTTGCCAGAAGTTCCTTTGCATCTCTTAATTCAGACTTTATCTGAGTATCTGTTTCAAAGTATTCAATCTCTTTACTGGCTACAGCGTGTTCTTGAGAGAGTTCGTAAACCCTATCGATAACGACATTCGGATTATCTATTTCTGCTAAGGAAGCAGAAATCTTTCTGTCGATCATATCTATCTCTTCAATTATTGAGGACAATAATTGGGACAATTCAGCCTCACTACTCTTTAACTCTTTTCTAAGTATTTTGGTTATATTTGAGTGGAATGACTCAACTTCTTCTAGCTTTGATGTATTTACATTTGGAAAGTATTTTAATAACGGTTCTAAATGCTTGCTTTTGATGGCTTTGTTTTGCCCTAGATCATTTCTGACACGAAGCAGACGGCTATCTAATCTAAGTTTTTCTGACAAAAGCCGATCTTTTTCAATCTTTAACTCCATTACCTCTCTATTTGCAATCTCTGAAATATTAACGGCATATTTCTTTAAATTATTTTTAATTTCCTCAATCTCGTCATCGATAGTACTTATTTTGGTAATGTTTTCTTTGTACTTCGTCTTTGTTGTTTTGGAAATCAAACCGGACTTAGCAGCTCTATTGATTGTAGTTGTTTCTTCACTTTTGCTCTTTACATTGTCTGCAAGTAACCTTATTGGCTCGTACTTCTTAAAAAGTTTAATTGTATTTGTTACACAATCTGAGGGCTTTTGACTTTTAAAGCTATGAAGGGGATGTTTTACATCAAGGTTTTCTTTGCCCCAAACTCTAGTAAAAAGTGACACTATCGATCGAAAAGATAAATCGACATCCCCCAATGAATATGACGCCTTAAGAAATGCCGTGTAGTCTTCAATGCTAATAGGTTCAATTTCCACATACGCATTGTTGCACCTATAAATCATGTCAGGCGTAAAGGTTCCCCTTCTAAAAGGGAAGCTATTTTTTCCGAACTTAAACATAAAAAAGTAATCATGATGGCCCAGTTCATCAATGACATCTTTATTATGCTGGAGAAATGACTCGCCACCATATACAAAGTCAAGCACCATTAGCAATGTCGATTTGCCAATCGAGTTCGTGGCAACACTGTCACCTAATATAACATTTAGGCCTGAGTGGAAGTCGATTGCTTTTTCTCGGAACATTTCACATCGAATTTCTGTTAACATACTTAATCACTCCTTTGTCTTTTTCTAACTCGATCTTTTCCAGAACAAAAAGCACATCAAGCGCCAACATAAACTCACTAATATCCTCGAAGTTATCTAGCCGACTATTAATCAGCTCCGACAAGGAAATCGTTTCAATGTCATCAGGTATTAAGACGCTAATTTTGGCTAAAATTGACCTGTCAAAATTTGTAAACTTACTAGGAAAGGCCATTAGAAAACCTCACAATTTTGAATAAAAAACGAGGCCATAATTTCTGCTGCATCACTTGTTTTTGGTTTTGTTTTCGCATAAATCCAAGAAACTATATTCTCAAATATGGCTTGCTGATCGATGCCCATTTTTTTCTGCTTTATATAATATGTTTTAATTTGTAGAGATATAATCTCAGACATATCGGAATTAATACTATCTAGCTCTGCAAATTTTCTCCGGATAAAGACATAGTATTCTCTTACATTACATTTAATTTTAATTTTGGTTGGCCTGGAAATAGTTGAATCCAACTTTTCATCAACCTCTCTTGGAGTGAAATCAATTTCAGCTTCATTTTCTAGTTCTGGATCATCGTAAATAGCCTCAATGATCTGACTAATCTCGTCTTCAATCGTATATGTTTTCCAAATAGCTTCCTGTCCGCTACGGTCAATAAGTCTCTTCTTTAATCCCAATAGGTTTCGATACTCTTCTACAGTTCTAGGCTTATCAAACTTTCCATGACATATTTCACAAAGAGGTATGATATTGTCTTCGTCATTAACATCATCGCTTAAACGCTCTTCATTTTTGAGTAATAGTTCTTCTTCTTTAGTTGGATTTAATGGGTAAATATGAGCCAACTCATAGTTTTTGAAACTCTTGCCATTCTTTTTATAGAAAAGAGGCTCAGCACAAAGGGGGCACACTCGACTTACCTGTGAAAGTAAGGCTACATTTTGTGCATCTGAATATTTCTGTCTTGGATTACTCATCATTGAGCCACTTTCATGTTATTTAGAATTGTATCAAAATTAACATAAAGCTAAGCTGGTTCACTCGCAACCAAACTGATTCGCACAAAATATTCTGTAAATAGCTAATACATGCAGGTAAAAATCTGTTGCTTGCCGGGCGAGTGGAGTCATGCTTAACCTCTTTGTTATAGTATTTTTTCCGCTACTATTTTTGTGTTTCTTGTTTGTTTTATTTTTCAAAATGTTTTTGATTGCTTTCATTTCGTTTTGTATTTGCATTATTCTTATTCCGCCCCGCCTCCAATGTTCTCTCTGTCTCTGGCGCAAAAAATCAATGATAGGCTTGTGCAAAATGGCACACAACGGGTTGGCCCATGGCGAGGTTGCGATTAATATCAATGCAGAATTATTGGCTGTCGAGCGAGTCTTCGAAGCTTGAAAACTAATAATTCTGCATACCATAGTGTAAAAGCAATTTGGGGCGTACTCGCCCGCCATGGGCCTGTTGTGCATCTGTACCTGCCTTGTGCTCCGATTTTCCGCGCGCGATCTGATCTTTTTCTGCCAGGGATGGCTCTTTCATATCGTTTTTTAACTAATAAGATATATGTTAGAACTAAATACAAATTCAATTTATGAACCTGCACTTTTCTTTTCTTTAAGATTTAAATATGCCCAAAAAGCCGGATGTATTTGAAACCTGCTTATAGCGTCAATGTTAATTGATGAAAGTTCGTAATGTCCCAAATACGAGCTTCCAGATTTTCGACCCGATTTTAATCCGCCAACTATCCATGCTTTTATGAAGCCTATTTCCCACAATATTTTCTTTAATTCAAAATACTCAATAGCTCTAACCCAATTAGCTGACTTTAATGTGATCTCTCCTTCACATAAGCTTAAGAGGAAAAGCTCAAGCTTATCCTTTTCGAAGGAATAGGACATTCCACGAAAAGCAGAAAAAATATCAAGTAAACCTGGGTATTGAAATCTATATTCTGATGCTAAATCTCTGGTTTTACTTTCTGAATATTGAAGCTGTGCTTTAGAGATGTCAGTATATGTTACCAATTTTGAGTTGGGAAGCACTTGCTGTATACATGCTTTGGTAAATTGTAAGAATTCTCTTGGGCGAAGCTGAGTACGATCAATCATGTAATTAAAAGATTTTGTTTGCCGGTATTCCAATATTTCTTGAAAGAAACATGCCCAAACCTTATGTTGGTCTTCGTTAGTAAGGAATGGAAAAGAATGTTTCATTCTCATTGTAATAAATTCAAGTAATCCATTCTCATCCCATCTGATAGTTTCAATATTTCCTCGAATTTTTTGTGCATCTTCGTAGATTTGTGGGATATTATCAAATAACTCTTGTCGAATAGAAACGTAAACTTTAAGATTTTTGTGTATACTATTAAGCTTTTGGACTGCTTGTAATAATCCAGCAAGAAAATATTGTGCATCTTCAGAATTGTCCCATCCTTTATCAAGTTCATCTATATAAACTCTTACTCGAACTTTATCGAGAACTTTCATGAAATAAGGTTGTAATTCACGTATTTCTTGTAGTTCATATAATTTGTAGATGTCTTTTTTCTTTATACCTATTTCATATTCACCGAATTTAGCACCTTCAATTCTTTTAAGATAACTGACAAAAATGCCTAAGGGCGAAATGTCTTTTTCTTTAAAATTATCTCTAACAAAGTCATAAATAGCTTTATTTGGTCCTGTTACTAAGCCTTTACAGCGGCTCACTAATTCTTTAAATATTAATGCATGAATTAAATATTGCCAAGAAATGGAATATGATGATTGTTTTCCCCAATTACCTTGAGATTCTTTCTTGAGTATAGAAGAAAGTAAATCATATGAATATTCTTCTGGAGTGAGTTCTAATACAACAGATCCAGCTTTGGATTCCTTATCAGCAAGATATTTGAATATAGCCGATTTCCCAGCCCCTCTATTTCCAACGACTATATATTTATTTCCTCGCAATAAATTCGAATATGATGTATTCTCAACAAAATAATCTAACAAACCAGCTTTAATATCTTGTTCTGCTGAATCTTCTCCCAATTGAAGATTCTGAAAATCCAATTGATTAGACATTATATTATTTATCTCCGTTCCTACTGAAAATGTAATCGCATACTTTCTTAATATCTTTTATTAACCGCGCTGGATGCGCGGTTTTTTGTAAGGGCGCAACCTTTTTTTTGTATTTTCCTATTTCTTCGCACGCGTCTTTATTTCTTTCCGCACAAGGCAGGTATTGCGCAC
>LDWW01000059.1 GCA_001045525.1 Chitinispirillum alkaliphilum
GATCACCTTCAGGTTCGATCATTTTGTCGATTATCGGAAGGTGTGTAGGCATCTGGCCACGACCGTGACCACTCTTTGGCTTGTTGATAGGCTTCTTTCGATCATACCCAATGGAAACGGATTCGGCGTTTGGTACAGCCATGTCGTTACTGATGCATAGATCTAATGCGGTTTGAATCTCCTCATCAGAGATGAATCGCTCCGATTTGTGGCCGAACACCTGGCGTTTCAACCAGTCAAGCTGCATGGAGAGTTCAGTGACAGTATTGCTGAGCTGGTCAATTGTGTTGATCAGCTCCTGGCGGGGAGCCACAAGCAGTGCGTCACGGGATGGTGTTTTTATATTGACTAAATACAATCATTGCCGCCAGGGTTTGCTGTTCTTCGGTATTTCTTGAGGTGGTACTGCAGTGTGCCAAAGGAAATTGACTTATTATTACAGAACTCTCTCTGGGTCAGGCCGCTTGCCTTGTACTGGGAAACAATTTTCTCGGTTGAGTGTTGCATATTTCTCCTGTTGTTGAATGTGAAAGAAGAAAAATGCGAAATGCAGGGAGATGGGAAAAGACGTGGATTACCGAATGCTTACATAAAACCTATTTCATTTATTACAATAAGACCAATAAGAACCGGTATAACTGGCAAGAACCCTATGAATAGTTTACTTAAGCCGTAAACGTCTTCCCATTTATCTTCAATTACAAATGCACCCCAAACGATACCTATTAGCGCCAATATACTCAAGATTACTATTGCAGCAGTCATTTACTCTCCTTTTTGTTAGTTTAGTCATCTGGTGTATAGTACTGGGTGAAACGGAAAGCCAATCATGTAGAAGGTTAGTTTTCTGCCCCCGAACCATACTTGTCAAAATAGCCAATAAGAATTATGAGTAGAAATCGCAAAAGCAAGTCAAACCCTTATGGTTAATCAATATAAACGTTTTTTAGGTATGTGTAAAGGTGAGGGGTAAAAAAGGCTAAAGTATGAAGCCAGCGGGGATTCCTGTAGTGCCCCTTTTGGTTTTGAAAAACTATCTAAAACCGGTGCATGCTTTACAAAAATGACACTCAACACACCACAGCATTATCATAAATACCACAAAACCATAGGAACCAGGTAAGCCGGGGCAGCAAAAAAAGGGTACCCGATAAAAGGACTCGGGTAGAATTTGCTATTTTTAGAATATTGGATGAGTAGATAAGATAATATTCCAACGTACCTATAAATCTTGTTAGTCTTGAGTTAAAAACAGGTGATGAATTCGAAAAACCGTCTTTTCGTGGGCTCTATGATGATGTGTTTCTTTGGTCCAGATATCTTCCGGTCTTATCCCTGATGCCATAAATGCATTTATACTTGTACGTAGTTCTTCGTGGTGTTTTTGGATATTTTTCTCTATTTTGTGCATTACCGTTTCTATTTCTCCATCAAGAACATAAGCAATCATTACCCCATGTTTAACAGAACTCGCGTATTTGCCACTTACAAATCGCAGCATTCCTTCCTTTACATACTCACTGGCAAGAGATTGCTTGGAACCGGAGATTATCGCATTGAGCCTTTTTGCTTCTACAGCCAAATAGATATCTTCTTCATATAATGATGGAAAAAATACAATGTCTTTTCGACCCGTGCCTTTTCCCCGCTCAATATCGTACTCCCAGTCTTCTCTGCGAATAAGAAACGGTAGCTCGCTTCTTCTTTTTGCGTTTAACAAAGCGCAGTAAAGTTTGTCTGTAATTGTATCTTCCCGCTCAGAAGGACCGGGCTTTTGCAATAATTTCCATGTTGTAAGTATAAGGCTCAGAATAACAGGTACCAATTGCTGCTCGAAAATATCATCCCATTCAGTTTTGTCTCCAAGTATCATCGCGATATTTGCCCCGGTGACCGAGTGAGTATTGAAGCAGCGATTTCATCAGCATCATTCAATGCTGCAGTATTACACCAGAAACGTTGTCCCAGAGGTTTTGTGATATAAAGCAAGTTCTTATGAAAAAGTTTAAGCCCTCGTACCAGCTCAAATGTGCCGTGCTGTTTTGCAGCAATGCTCCGAAGCTTGTATAATAAAGGTATAAGGTTCTTGTCATCTGAAGGAAGACTTGTTGGTAAATCACCCCGCTTTGTCTTTTGTAGTATTACTAACCCAAGCCCTGTTTTTAAATCTGCTATTACCTTTCCGTGCACGAGATACTCACTTCTGCTCCAGCTATTCAGTCTGTTGCATAACAGATCTGTATAGGTTTTTCTCATTTGAGAGGTGCTCTGTTTTATACTTGGGATGTCTGTTTTACTACGGGTTGGTTGCACACTTGGAATGGTTATAGTAATAGTATCGGCAATAAGCATGCGTTCGTAGTCATCAATATCAAAGTACTCCTCAATGAGTTTATTCGCGTCTTGTTGCGTACGATTTACAATATCTTGCCGGTCTGAAAATAAACCAGACGCTTCCTTTGAGGCTTTTGTAACATTTGCTGCTATTTCATCAACAATAGCTCTGCAAAGTGTGGGGTCAGACATAACATCGGGGAGAGGAAATGGAATCCGCAATAATTCTTCGACATGAACCTCTGGCCTGTATATTCCCCAGTTTGAAGATGTATGAAAGAGAAAAAATTTCGCAATATCTGATCGCAAATAAGCGGCAAGAAAGATCAAGAGATTACGGTCTGATTCGGGGCCATGTATCCCGCGGAGCGCATGACGAAATGAGACGTCAAAATCTGCAAAAGCGATACGGGAGAAACCCTTGGTTACAAGAACATGAGGGGCTTTAAAGATTGAGACATTTCTGTTTGATCGTTGCCGGACTGACACCCTATTTGTTTCAAGTAGTTTACAAGCACTACCTGGGAGAATAAGATCAAGATATTTTGATTTTGCTTCGACAAATAATCTAGATGGCAGATCTATTCTTTTTGATTTTTGGGGATCATCATTCCTTCCTAATGGTTGAAAACCCTCCGCAATAATCCACCGTTTGGGAGTACTTTGCCCTGTTTTTCCAATGATATCTCGCAGGCGTGGCAATAGTGAAAGCCGCTCCAGTAACCTCCAGTCACGTGGTGTTGCCCAATATCTCTTTTTCCAAATCTGAGGTGCATCATCACTTTCAAGATCAATTAAAACATCGCGAAGCTTGATACGCGAACGGTCTTCAGGTAAAATGCTCACGATCTCAGCCTGTCTTACTGACCAATCTGTTTTTGGTGCCCAGTAATCAATAAAATGTGATCCACTTTCAGGTTTCTCACTGCGATACCGAATCATTAGTGCAGGCGCCAGCGATTCCTCAAATAAGAAAAACCGTTGATCTGCCATATTAACGACACGATCTATCGTGTGTGCTCTCAACAGAGATTTTTGAAAGCGCACTGCAGTATCATTATGGTTAAACAAGATCCCGTGTGGTAGAATGAAGCAAACCTTACCGCCATCTTCAAGATGCTCCGGTGCTTTCCAGATAAACGGGACTGACATTTCTCGGTTAGGGTGCAGTAGCTTGCGTTCTTTACACCAACGTTCACTATCAATGGGACCTTTTCTGTTTTTCACCGGACCCCATGGAGGATTGCCAATTATATAGTTAACTTTCTTTGATAGTTGAGCAGCATCTGAGAAAAAATCAGCACAACGTATTACCTGGTATTTAGTATTGTTGTTGCTGTCAGGTGAAGCTACCAAATGTGGAAGGCGCTCCCATTTTCCAAGCAATCGTTGAATGTCAGGTGGAGAAAGCTGGTCCAGGAAAGCAAGATATAGGCTGAATGCAGTGATTTTGCATGCACTGGGGTTACTATCGACACCAAAAATATTGGTTCCAAGAATATTTATAAGCCCTTTAGCACGTTTATCATAGCGGGCGTCGGGATTATTCAGATTCCATTCCTGTGCGAGGCGGTTGAATAATCCGACAAGAAAAATCCCGGACCCACAAGCCGGATCCAGAAAACGCTTATCGAGCAGTGTCGTCTCACCCTCCAGTGCCATATCAATTACAAACTCAGCAAGAAATCTGGGAGTGTAGAAAGCTCCTGCTTCCTTTTTCTTTTCGACACCGGCAGCCTTTAAAAAGTGTTCGTAAATAGCACTGATAGTTTCAATGGGAATGAAGCTGAAATCATAGGGCCAAAGGGACTGTTGCCCGGTTCTGATTTCGGCTCCACTGAAAAACTGTTGTAGAATTTCTAAGTGGCTGCTGGTTATATGCCTGCTTTCAGATTCAAGATCGACGGTAAAAAGATCACCATTAAAATCAGTTCCCAGTTTTTCAAACAGTTTATAAAGTTCAGTTTTGGCAACAATTGGTGACTTCCTGGAAAGTATATCTGTCAAATGCTGCGCATCATCTATCCCCAACTCTTTTAAATAGGATTTCCCGATGATTCCACGGTCAAATAAATAACAGGTAAAAACCATTCTGCAAAGAAGCGCATCAAGAGCTTCTTTTTTAATCGGCGCTGCCTGAATTTCATCGAGTTGCCTCCGGGCAGCACTAAGATTATCAAGTAGCTTACGGTCAACACGTGTAGCAGGGTTGAATGAAGGTTTGTGTTGATGAAAGTACTCGCCAGTTTCAACAGAAAGCAGAAATGGCTTAAGCTGGTCTTCAACTCTTTGGAGAATTTCGACAAGACCAGGTGAGTGTTCTTCTTTTGATGTGGAATCTTTGGGTGGTGTGAGCCCCGAATAGATGTGCACCTCATCTGGTGCAATTATAACCAGGACCGGCGCAATCCCCTGATTCCAAAATGACCGGTGCAGGCTATATATTTCGGCGGGTTCTAAACTGCTGACCTGGCGGAAATAGATAACAGGGTTGCGCTCACTGCATAAAACACCATCTATATGAAGTTCCTTGAAAGCGCGACGAAGAGCATGCGAATGCGGAACTTTGGTGGATTCTCTGTCGAGTTGTTCAATAGTCGTGTAAAAGTGGGGTGTAGTTTGGCTATCAAGGCCAAATTCCTTTTTCCAGTCTTTATGAGTAGTTGTCACTTTTTAACCTATATATGCCTGAAAAGGCAGTTGCTTACACGTTTTCTGGGTTAGTTCATCTATGCTCATTTATGTATGAAATATAGAAAATAGATGGTTTAATCGAATCCTTCCCAAGTGTGAGATATTACAGCTTTACCAATATAGTAACAGAAATAGTTCAGAGATGCAGTAGTGCTGCAATCCATACCATAGGAATAGAGTAATCGATACAGACTTTAATAATAGATCGACCACTTTGGAGTTTATAATATACATTGGAAAGGATAAAGGCGGAAGGATGAAGGCTTAAATGGGAAAAGTTTTTAACGGATCTTTCCCGATCCTGCCCTCTGTTTAGTGCAGAAGATTCGTATAAAAACAAAACAAATACCAGCCCCTGTAACAGATGCTTGATTGTCATTTCAACGACTTTAACAAATAAAAGAGCATTTGCCCCCTCAGATTTATCTTATCCCTATGGACGATTTGTACCTCTCAAACCCCCACGACAGGTTTTTCAAAGAATCTTTCTCCCGCAAAGAGATTGCATGCTCTTTTATTAAGGAGTACCTGCCTGCAATCTTAAGCAGCACAATCGATTTTCCGAGGGAGGTACGACCGAGCCGCAAGGACGCCCCCTGGAAGTACCTGACGAGGTAGAACCGGTGCCGTCTTCGGCAGGCGCCCAGAGTATTATTATCTATTCACCGCAAGGTACTCAAAGGTAAAAAATCGCGACTGTGCTTACGTCGACAAATGAAACCTTGTTATCTAAAGTGAAAATAGGAAGGAAGAGCTGACCGGTCCAATAACTTGTGATCGCCTGCGGAACCTGTCAATAAAAATGAGACAAATCTACCTTAAATAAAATCTACCATTTCCACCTGCTGTGTTTTTACTTCAGGTTTGTTGATCCAAACTTCATTTGGAACCGGTTTTGGTTCAGAAACACCCTTTACAAAGCGCTCTGGGTGTTTTAAATAAGCATCCATTAGAACGATTGATCTTTTAAGGTGTATCTTTTCATGCTCATTGTAATGAACGGAAACTGGAGTATGCATAGATATTCCAGAATGCCTGTGGTGGTTATTATACTATTCAAAATGCCCTAGCCTGAATTATGCATAAAAAAAGGCAGCATTGGATTTAAGTTGTTGTTATATTATAAGTTAGACACAAATTAATATCAACCAACATTTCCAATAACTGCCATGAATAAATATACACAATCAGAACTTGTTTTTGAAAGCCTTAAAGGTTAAAAATTGACTGCGGATTTTGAAGGAGGTTATATCACCAGTGATGCAGGTTTACTTCTTTTACGATCTCTCTCGAAAAGAACCGGGTTAATAGATAATGCCGCTGGATCGATAAGAGACCGACGCCATTCATCATACATCGACCACACCATTAAAACCCTTCTTACTCAGCGAATAATGCAGATCGCTTTGGGGTATTACCATTCACTTGATTGTAACAGAATGCGTGATGATGTCACGTTAAAAATTGCTTGTGACAAATCAAACGAGACGCCTTTAAGCAGCCAGTCAACAATGAGCAGATTGGAAAACAGAGAGCGGCCACTTCACTGGTTATAATATACTTATGAGAGAAAGGTAAGTAAAGGATGAAGGCTTTAACCGAAATAATGATTTTTCACTTGTCTCCCCCCACTTTCACGACACGAGAACTTTTATATCTTTTTTAAGGTCTCGTATTGGTACAAAACTATAATAAATGTCTCCGACAAGTGAGTAACGAGCCAGCCTGTCCCAGCGCTTGTGTCGCCCGCTCTCACGCAAGGACAATCGATTTGAGTTTATAGGCCCCAAAAACCGCAAAACAAAATTGTCAACCCAGCCCAAAACCCACCAAAATGACAGTTTAGAGGTGATTTTCCTTGAAACATCCCCATATTTCGTTGGAACAAGATCAAAAAAGCTCGAAACAGGCCTAAAACAGCATGGAACAGGTATATCTCTTAGTGAAACAATACTCCAAGTTTTTGGAACATGGCCAAAAATCATCAAAAAAGGCCAGTTTTTGCTTGGAACAAAGGAAAAACGAATAAAATATTATGATGTTCCAACGAATTATTGATATGTTCCAAAGGTTTTTGCCCGTGTTCCTACTTTTTTTTCTGTGTTTCAATGGTTCTGGCCGGTTTTCCGACGATTTCAGCAAATTTTCCAACAGTTTGAGACAGTGTCCCAACAGATTCTGTTTGTGTTCCAGCGGAAATCATCCCAATCACAAGAATCACCAGAACCACAGTTCAGACATTTCCCCTGAACATAAGTTTCAGGCTTTTAGGTTAGATTATCACGGTTTAGGTAAGTAATTAACGAAACAGCAGATGAGTTTGCAGATGAGAAACATTTAGCTTTGCGGGTTATACATAATGACTGGCAGCACAAGATAAATTTCTTTTCTGTTATAATAGCTAAACCAGAAATGACCAGTATTCAAGTATTTACAACTGGTCCCTATTCTGTTTAGCAAGCTTGTATCTTAAACTCTGCACCTGCCTGGCAGAGCTTGTGTAAAAAGCGTAGTAGTATTGAAGGTCTTTTCTGAAAGCCGCATAAGCAAATTTTTTGATATCCTTTTGAGCTTTCATACAGATAGTAACGAGCCTTTTCTTGCGTTCTGAGGCAATAGCTTGTGGAACTTTTTTAATCTCCGCTTCACCTTTAAGCTGTAGCAGGTCAAGTGCGCACCGGGTGGCCCCGGTAAGATAAGCCGAATCGACGGTTACACCCTGTGGTCTGATCTGTGAAGCTATTTCAGGATACTCCCGTATCAGTGCAACCAGATCAAGTATACTGGTCAAACACTTTTCCTGCCTTATACCAGTTGCAGCCCGTTTGTAATATCTTGAGACCCGCTTGTCTTTGATATTTTTTACTATATAGGCCCCAACCTCTTTAAGGATTACCCTGCATCTTTGCGCCTCAACTATCAGCCGGTCAAATTCAATTTTTTCAGGAGTTTGGGAGGTGGCACACATTGAATCTCCCAGTGATAGGATCAGATTTTCAAAAAGAGCATCGTACCGTGGCATTTTTGACCAATCAAACCCAGCGTTCACAAGTGAGGATCTATCCCTGTATGCCTGCGCAAGAACAGCCGAGTACTCGTCAACAAATTGGTTTATCGCCATTGATGGACGGCGCAGTTCACTTTCCTTCAAAGCAGCAATCTCTCTTTCGATATCATCCTGCAAAAAAGGTGCAACTGGTTTCACTCTCTTTTTGGATGGATTTTTTCGATTAGGACCAGAGCCTTTGTTTTTACCGGTATCGGTTTTCGTTTTCATGGGTTTATCCTTATGCACTGAATACTACGGTGTCTTAAAATTGTGTCGTATCGATAAACGCAGAGGACGCTGAAATAAGAGAAGGGCGAACTCTGCGTTTTAAATCCCCCGCTTTTTTGTCAAAAGGGATAAACCAGCCTTAACCGGTCTATCCCTGCAACCTGTAATTTACAATAGTCTAACCTCAGACAGATTCCAACTCCTGCTCTATAACAGCTTCATCCATTTGTGGCTCATCTCCTGAAGCCGGGCGCCTTCTTCTGGTCACGTAATTACTGTTATAATATGCGAGGTCGTTATAAAAGGCGGCTCTTGCATATCTTCTGATATAATTCAAAGCCTGAACACAGAGAGTGATGATACGATTTTGATTATCAACGGCATCATTGGTTGGCACACCATCTTTCACAACAACTCCCCGCATACGCAGAAGATTTATAGCACGCCTTTTGACCTCCTGGAGATACTCAGGAGAAACTATTTTGCCTCCAGGTCGAATCTCTGAAGCCAGTTGCGGATAGCGGGCGATAATTTTTGTAAAAGCGATATTATCGACCATAGTATCAATCATTCCATTTCCACTCTGGATCTTGCGGTAAATTCTTTGGACTTCCCTGTCATCTGTTTCCTGCGCTATATGATCGAGCACCAGTCTCAGAACCTTTCTGTCATCTTCCGCAATCGCAAGGTCGCTGTAATAAGTTGCTCTTTCCTCCGGAGACTCAGGAATTGAGACAACACGTTCTCCATGGGCAATAAGAAGCATTTCGAAATATGCCTCAAACTCCTCCATCCTGTCCCAGTTAAAACCAGCAGCAACAAGAGCATCCTTGTCTTTATTTACCTGTGCAATCATCGAACTCTTCTCGCCGAAAAAATCCTGTATAGATGATGGGATACGGATGTAATCAGCCTCTGTAAGCGCCGCGATCTTCTGTTCAACAATACTTCTCATTTCTGGTGAAATACCCATGATTACTACCCTCCTTTAAAGTGTGATTATAAATGGGATGTTTGTTATTAAAGATGGCCCCCTGTAGTAAGAAACCAGTCTTTTCAGTTTTTTTAGTACCGAAAGGTGAACATTTTCTGTTCTGTGTAAACAAGTAAAACAGTAGGTGTGTGTTTTGTTTAACGCCTGAAAATTCAGATTTTGAAATTTACTGAAAACTACCGTGAGGACATTAAGAGAGTTTACTTCGTATTTACGAGAGGTGATTCTGAAAAACCGGAAATGATGATCAGATTTGTTAAACATTATTTGAAAATAATTTTGGTTTCATGATTGTCAATATGGAATGGGTTTTTTTTGAGCAGCGTTGGGGATGCACTGAAATGGGGAAAATTTAAATCTGATTAAAAGTAAGCCTGTGTGGCGTTTTTGAGGTGGTGAAAATTGAAAGTGAGTGATAATCAAAGGGTTACTCTTCTGTCACCGCTCCTTCCCGACCCTGCACATAAACTCTCATACTCTCATTTAGGAATAGAACCGCCTGGAGTCAACCAGAGTATACTATAAAATAAATCTGCCTCAATTCCGCTCACCCTGAGCGTTCCGATTTCCGAATCGGAATTGTCGAAGGGTTCCTGCATCGGGATTATTCTGGTATGGTAATGAGTACTACCAGAAAAATTATTCCTGTTCATACCTGATCGTAACACAAATTTTGCACAGTAACACATCATATGTTACCATATCATTATCAAAGTTACCATGCACTACATTCATTGACTTCTGTACGAAACTTTCCAAGTAGTTTTTTTTATAAAGCTGATAGCCAAAACGACACACTATCACTTGATAAACTTCGCCAGCACCTTCTTAAACTTCTTTTCCGCTTCCAGACTCTCGTTTTAGGCTTTTTTAAGATCCGCCATCGCCTCCTCCAACGTGGGAAGCGTATCCTCAATCACCTTCTCCACATAGAGCGGGATATTTAGGTTGTAATCGTTTTGCGCAATCTCCTCAAGTGTTGCCGTGTGCACATGGTTCTTCACACACCTTTGTCACGATACCACTTGTATAGGTTTTGTACATGCTTCGGTTCAAGAAAGTTTTGTGCCCTGCCAACCCGGATCTCCTGAGAGCCATCGATAAAAAGTACTTTTCCCCGATGCTGGCCAATCTCAAGTTATTTGACCACTCAATCTCAAGTTATTTGACCACTCAATCTCAAGTTATTTGACCACTCAATCTCATTTAATTTGACCCCTCAATCTCATTTAATTTGACCCCTCAATCTCACACAATTTGACCCCTCAATCTCATTTAATTTGACCACTCAATCTCAAGTTATTTGACCGGTTTTCCTCTCTCCATAATTTACCTTTCAATTTTCCTGTATTAACGATTCTTTTCAGGGGGGGTGAATGTCACGAAGGAGAGTTAGAATGCGAATGATACGTCAGATTTTGTATTACCGACTGGACAAGGGAATAGGTGCAGAGAAGACAGCTCGTGCACTGAGTGTGTCCAAAGGAACCGTAATAAACACAATGAAACGGTTCCAGCAAAGTGGCTTGCCGTGGCCACTACCAGAAGTATAGGGCTATTTTTTGTGCCAAAGAGTGATGGGGATGTTACATTTCTCTTTTAATCAATTATGGGTTACGTTTTTTAGGGAACTATAGGTTTAAGACAATAGAGATTTTTTGGGGCAAGATAAAGGATATTTTCCGGGTACGCCACGAGGCGTTATAGTAGTTATATTGGGCTTTTTTACGGGAGTGGTTGACTCCAAAGTGTTCTGTTTCTAATAGGGGAAAAGAGTAAGCTCATAGGACTCAAAAAATGCAGTATAGAAAGGCTCCTTTCGATACAGCTGATACCCCAACTGTATCGAAAGGAGATTGGATACACTATAATCTTATTATTCTTTGCCCCTATTTTTTACCCCTGGAAGGGGGGAGTATATATAGCCCGGGTTTTAATCCCGGGTGTTGTAATAACGAAAGCCTTTAGCCCTGAAGGGGCGTTATCTGCCAGCCAGGGGGGACTGCAGGTGCACCTGTACTCAGGTGCAGTATGCTCCAAAGAGCGAAGTCCTCGCAGCGATACAAACGACATACCGAGGGAGGTATCCCGATTTCAATCGGGAAGCCGGAAGGAGAACCGGTAAGTTTACAGT
>LDWW01000060.1 GCA_001045525.1 Chitinispirillum alkaliphilum
GCCAAACCCCTTAAATCCAGCTTCATAAATTACGGTAATATCACAGTCTGGGAATTTATTTCTGAAATAATTAAGCAGATTCGCATATCGTGCCTGCATACTCGTATAATGTATCTCCCTTTTATCACAACGCACCGTTATCTTCCATGTTTTTTTGGAATCTTCAAGACCAACGAAAATCTTCTTGCTTTTTACAACTTAATTCTGCATTTTTCTTGCACTCATGGCTACCTCTCCTTTTGTGGCACTTTGTGACCACGTTAATGTTAAAAGACATTTTAAAGGAAGGTAGCTTTTTTTATTGTTTAATGCAACAGTGTTTGGGCATCCTTTCATAACATAGTAACTCACTGTAAACTTACCGGTCCTCCTTTCGGCTCGTCGTACCTCCTCGGTGCCTCGTAATAAACGCTATGCGGACTCCGTTTTTTTTTGATCCATTGATCCGGCAATGGTTCCTTCGGGTCACTTTCGGTGCTTGTCTCCGCACATCCCTGTGCTTCGGCTGAGGGGACTGGACAATCGGAATTGTCCACCTGCAGTCCTCTCTGGCTCGTTTGCTCAGCCACATTATTTGCAATCCAAAAACAGCTCCTGAAATGTATGCGCTTAAGTCAAATGCCTGTATATGAAACCAACCGCCCCCGGTAAGCGCGCAAGGTTGGACGAAGGGAGACACTTTCTTAAGTGTCAGTGCGATCAGCAGGGCGGAGTCTTCGCAGCCCCATAAACGACGCACCGAGGAGGCACGACGAGCCCGTAGGAGAACCGACCCGAGTCCTCGAAGGGTTGCGCCCAAGGTATTGTATTATTCTCGTAGATATCAGGTACGGGAGAATATTTGAAGGAAGGGACTCCCTGGTAGAGTCTGATCTATAACATTATTTGGGATCTCTTAGTGTTTGTATTGACTTTTATGGGAGAATAGTTAACGATCCTGTTGTATACGCAATTGCAGTATCGGCTCTGGGTGACAATAATGCTGATTACATTGTTGAGCGTTTTAGCAGGTTGGATCATATTTATGCATTTACCGAATACTTAAAAGATTATCCCAGATTCTCAGATAACAGCAGATTTTATGGTGAGTTTTAACTTATCAGAGGAACAGAGAAAGGAGTATCTTGAAACCACACGGTCCAGATTAGTGAAAGCTGCTTTTGGAGATACTACTGCAGAGAATGAGTTGATAGAGGAATTTAAAACCGAAAGACAATTTTATGAAAAGACTAAACTTGCAAGGACGCTTGCCTATATGGGAACAGATAAGGCGTTTGAAGCATTGATAAGTGGTATAGCAGAAGATAACTCATTTACTATATCCCAAAACTGGAAGAAGTCTATACGTCTTTATTATATTGATGCCTTAAATGGAGCAATCCCGAATGATAGAATTAAAACCAAATGATCAACAAACAAAAATTCCTTATACAGACGATTCAGTTAGCTGAAAACATAAAATTGTGGGCAAAACGAAAGCTTTGAATAGAACTTACTATGCCTGATGATTTTTACATAGAGAATGAATTGCCGGAACGTCCTCGTCCACCCTTAGAACCTGGCGAATATTATAGATGATGTTCTGAAGTGTTGACTGTTTGTTCAGCAGCAATCTAAAAGCACATGGTAAAATCAATCTCTGAGCATAAAACCATCGCTCCCCCAAAAACGGGTTTGTTTATAGATCTGGGCTCTGACTTCAATCCAAAAGCCCGGTACTGTAATGTAAACAGTACTGATCAAAAGTTAAGGTTTAGACCTATTCCAACGGTAATTACCGGGACCGCAGAACCAGATGGAGGTTATGATATGCAATGGGATGAAATGCATGGATTAGGAAGGAGTTGGGAATATGAACTACCTTTTTAAATTTTTATTGCTGACAGCATTTGTTATCTCTTTCTCTGCTGAATATGATAAATATATTGATATGGCTTGGAAGACTTTGCCTGAGCTCCTCAAAACTGAAGGAGATAGTATTCTAAACTATTTTGAAAAAAACAAAGATACTTATAACATTAACCCACAATTGATTGATGGATTCAGAGACATAAGAAACAAAGTCGGTAATAATGAAATATTAAATCCAGATGATTACCATTTGATAATACATTTAGCTACTGCGATAGGAATGAAAAGTGAATCTGGTTGTTACAGTGGTGTATTTGTTAACCCTTTAACATATGCGCTTAGAATCTCTGCAATGCAGACAGAAAATCGCTCTGTTTATCTTAGTGCTTATATACCTATAGACCATGTGTGTTTGGATGTTATAAAAAAATTCTGTGGTCCTTTGAGAGATGTTACTATTAAAAAAGGTTTACAACTTGAATATGTGCTACACTGTTTATCTGAAGATGATCCCGAACACCAAGTAATGTTAGATAAAGTTAAGGGGATACTTCCAAGAGCGGTCATATTAGGTGATAAAAATGCGAAAAGAAAATTGCTGGAAATGGCAGATGGCGCAGAGACATTTGACGAAAAGATTAAAATAATTGAATTGCTTGGTGAAGCTGGTTCACAAGAATCAATAAAAAGGTTATTGTTGATGCTCGATGATACTACTGAAATACGTCATGAAGATGGACGCTCGGAAAGTATACGTTATTTCGTTTTAAGACAGTTGCGAAAATCGTACTGTACTGAGCAAATATTCACATGTGAGTTTAATAAAGCTTACAAAGCAGATATATCTTCAAAAAACAACGAAAACAGGAAAATCGTTAACAAATTTTTCCAAAAAGTTGCATTATGGTGTAAGGAAAATTTTAACATCGAATTGGAAAATTTGATAAAATATGATTATCTCAATAGTAATTACTGGGGACATGGAAAAATCACCCGTTTCCATAATCACATACTTGTTGAGGAACCAACACCAGAGGAGATAGAAAAGGAACTAAAGAGATTGCGAGAGGAGCTGATAAAAAACGGTTATAAATAGTTTACTCCTGTAAGGTTTACGAAGCCATTACTTCACGATGCACATAAGATCAACGACGAGATTGCCGGAAAAGTTGCGATCCTGAAAGCACTCGGGGTTCAGTATTGATAATTCAGTGCGTATCGAGAAAGGTGTAAAGCAGGGATGCAGCGGCTTATCCAGTATATCGCCCGATGTTCGTTTTCTCTTGGTAGAATGATTTTCCTGGTAAAGGACCGGAATTTCGGTTTTACATCAGGATATCTGGCATCACACGCCGATTTTCGAAATCGGAATAGTCTAAGTGAAATTAAGGAAATAGAGCAGGGCAGAAGCTGGTGCTATCCCTGACAAGAGATAGCACCAGCTTAAAAAAAGAGGTTTTACAAGTGCCGGGCATTATGAATGGAACGGGCAGATCAAAATGCGTTGTAAACTTTAGTCAGCGACCGGGCTATTGCAGATGTCTAATATTACTTTAGTAAATTATTTTTAATGCCACCGAAACAATGCTCCCGTTTCAGAAACCGCAAAGGCCGCTTTCCTGTCTTCAGAGATTATTATTCGTATGATTTTTGTGTCGTTTGGTATACCCGTGCTTATAAATGACCGGCTTTCAAACCCATCTCTTGTTCCCCATACGTTACCGTCATTATCAATAACCCAGCCGATATCGTCGCTGAGCATAGAAACATCTTCAAGTCTAAGCTGGTTCATATTAGCATTGGAAATTGTAATTCTGCTTGAGGTCATCGCCGTGAGAACATTGTCAACCCTGTGCAGTTCGTTGCTACCATTAACTATGTAAAATGTAGAACCATCGGCAGCTCCAAAAGATGCCCTTCTTATCCACCCATGAGGCCAGTCGCCTTGGTTATGCGTTTTTTCATGCGAAAAGGACCCGTTACCGATTTTGCGGTATACACTTGAAGTACCGGAAAAAGCGATAGAGACCTGCTTGTTTGGTGAGTTAATACCAAAGCAGGGTGTTAAAGGCAGGTCTTTTGAGCTGTTTGCCTGGCCATTCTCTATATACTTAGGAATGGTGAAATAACCATCATTAGTGGTAGAAGGCAGGGCAAAAAGAAGGTAACCATCAGGGTATGTTGTGGTATCATTAGCTCTAAGGGAGAGGTTGTTTTGTCTCAAGACATAAAAATCGCGTAGCTCAGGACCAATTTCACGGAAAGAAAATATGACATTTGCTCCATTCAGAAAAACATTTCCCATACCCCATCCCCTAGTAGCGGAACCTGTAGGGCCGCTTGGACGATACTGTCTGGTAACGACAAAATTATTTTCGACAGAAGCTGTACCATTGTTTGCGATTGTCACTTTTTCGAGGATAAATCTCACGTTTTTCGACGGATTATCCTCTTTTTTACCATGAAAGAGTGTTGTGCTGTCTTTGGCTACAAGATGAGAATAGGGAAAATTAATATTTCCCATGGAAGATTGCCAGGTGTCTAAATGGGCTGTAAAACCAGAAACCGGTTGCCATTCGTCCCATGTTGTCAGCGTAACCTCCCAGATAAGCGTATCGTTAACGGTACCGTCGCTGACAACGAGGTTGATCCTTTTTGACCCCAGAGGTTCAGATTGCGAAAGTGTTGAAGAAAAGGTGATGCTGTTTTGTGTTTGATTATAGACCACCTGTGATGTAAAAGGAGAAGATGCTGTTACAGTTATGACATCTCCGTCAGGATCATAGATCTCAATTGGAACAGTGACACTTTTCCCCAAAGCAGCAGAAGTGTTGACAGGAGGTGTCTTGATTTCTGGCGGCCTATTTACATGACGCACTTTAATGACTATAGGCAACTGGGATGTCTCTGCTTTAGGAATGCCACCACGTCCGGTAAAAACTACTGGGAAATAACGAACGTTTTCACTTTTTGATACCAGATCATAACATGGTGTATAGGAAAAAGAACCAGTATTATTGTCCAGAACAGCATTTTCTGGAAGTGCCTCGGCAGAACCAAATACAATCTGATCACCGTCTACTGCTGGAACCGCCATCACTGTAAAAGTAAGCTGTGCACCTTCATCTAATGTTATGGTATCGCCAGCATTGTAGCCTGAAATTGAGAGTGCTGGCCCTGTGGTATTGTAACGAACAAGAAGGAAGAGCGTATCACGGCCTATGTTTCCTGCTGCATCCTGTGCTGAATATACAAATTCATAGAGGCCAGGCTCTTCTGTTGAAGCTGTTTCCGGGTAAACACTGATTGCTTCAGGAGGTAGTAGTCCGTCTTTATTATCGAAAGCTGTGGCAGGGGGGAGAGTGTATTGGTCATTAACATAAACCGTATCGCGGTTTTTCCCGTTGTTGATCACAATGACCGGAGGAATTGTATCAGGCTGGTCGGCAACTAAAACTGTGCGGACAACCGGGTCGGCAGCGTTACCTGCATTGTCGGATACGTTGTAAGTAAGAGTGTATGTTCCTACAGAATTGATATCGACTGTTCCAACAACATTAAACTTTGTAAAAGGAATGATACCATCTACATTATCTTCAGCATACGCTCCCGGATCACTATATTGCGCTCCACCGAGTATCACTGTTTCTGGATTGTTTCCATTCAGATAAATTATAGGGGGAGTTGAGTCCACAACATGAACAACCAGTACAAGGGTACATGCGTTACCTGAGATATCGGCGACTATATAACTAATTTCGTAAGTGCCGACCTTAAGAGTATCAACAGTCCCGTTTACAATGACTTTGCCTGTAATGTCGCCCTCATAATTATCGGTTGCTACCGCTGCCGGAGGAGTAAATGGCTTTCCATGGGCGACGGTAAGCGGATTTTCTGTATCCGATGGCAGGCTGATTACAGGTGCTATGGTGTCGATAACCGTAACAATCACTTTTCTGGAAGCTTGATTCCCTGAGGAGTCAGCTACAGAGTAAACAAGTTCATAGATTCCAAGGCTTGTGGTGTCAACGTCACCTGTAACTGTTATCTTATTTGTTAAATCCCCGTCATAGTTATCATATGCGCTGATTTCAGGAGGTGTGAATGGCTCGAAAACGTGATGCAATATTTCGGTGTCTCCTATAATAGTTATTATAGGAGCTGTAGTATCTACAACGGAGATGGTCACCTTCCTGGAAGTGTTTTTTCCTGAGGTGTTAGATACAGAGTAAACGAGTTCATAGGTTCCAAGCTTTGCGGTGTCAACCTCACCAGTTATGGTTACCTTACTTGTCAGGTCCCCGTCATAGTTATCATATGCGCTGAATTCAGGAGGTGTGAACGGCTCGAAAACGGGGTGTAATATTTCGGTGCCTCCAGTAATTGTTATCACAGGAGCGGTGTTATCGAAAACTGTAACCGTTACTTTTATGGAAGTTTGATTTCCTGCGGAGTCTGACACAGAGTAAACGAGTTTATAGGTTCCAAGCTTTGTGGTGTCAACCTCACCAGTTATGGTTACCTTACTTGTCAGGTCCCCGTCATAGTTATCATATGCGCTGAATTCAGGAGGTGTGAACGGTTCGAAAACGGGGTGTAATATTTCGGTGCCTCCAACAATAGTTATTACAGGGGCAGTAGTGTCCACAACGGAGATGGTTTCCCATTTGACGTAGAGTGTATTATCTTCTGTAATGGGTGTTGAGAAGTCCCACAATTCTGTTAATTCTTCATCGCTGTACCATCCAACAAATTTATAGTTCGTTCTTTGCGGAACATCTGGCTCATCCACCGTAAATCCGGAGGCGACGCCAACAGAAAAAGTTTCATCCCCATTCTGTGGGTCAAATGTTATTACGTGGTCTTTAATCCAGAGCGCATTCAGATTAACTGTTTCCTCTCCCATTGTGAGAATATCGCCAAAATTGTATACAACCGATGTATCTAAACCTACAATCCAGCCGATAAAAGTAAAACCACCTCTTTTGAGTTCCCCTGTATTGCTAAGAATATTCACAGCCTGATCCATTTGGTAGAGATTAGTATCAATCGGCACCTCTCCTTTATCATGTTCGCTGCTGTTGTAAATTACTCTGTAGACCACCGTTAGCAGAGCAGCACTGGTTGTATCTGTTCCAAGAGCATTGCTGACAACACAGCTGTAAAAGTTTCCATTGTGTGCACTGGTGATATCCCTTATGGCTAATTCAGAAAGGGTGGCACCCTCGATATTTTCTCCGTTTTCCTGCCACTGGAACTCAAGTTTGGATCCTTCAGCAGTAAATTTGAAAACAGCAGAGTCGCCCTCAAGCACAGACACATCTTCCGGATGGGCAACTATTTCTGGTGCAATCGAAAAAACTTCTATATCCAAAATTGTCGATTTTGTGCTTCCATCCGTTGTTTGTGCAACAGCAGAGATGGTAGAGCTCCCTGGAGAGTCAAAGTGCATAGTGATAAACAGCGTGTCTCTGTATCGGTCTTCCTTAAATCGGGTAATTGTTGTGTCTTGTGGAGTGCCTTCTGAAGAGATACTCACCTGTTCAACAAAGGCAACGGCTTCCATGGCTACACACAGGGTAAATGGTTCACCTTCAACGATTACCACATCTTTATCAGCAAAAAACAGCTCAATAACTACTCTTTCACTGATCGGGGCAAGATCCGTACATCCATGTTGTAAAGTCAAGAAAAAAAAGACTATTGAAAAGCCGATAAAGCATTTGGATTTGGACATGACAAAACTCCGGTTGTATGTGTGCTATGCATGAGAAATATATGCTTTATAAGAATGATTACTTATCAAAAAAAATGTTTAATCCAAATAAAGCTGCCTGAATATTGGCTAAGTAAAGCACATTAATATAGGGAAGGGAGCTTCGACAAACAAGGATTTGCAGGAATATTGCTGAAAAAAAAACAGTTGGCGCCTCGTGTTGAATACATCAACTGTTCCGCAGACCCCTTCCTGTCAATTTTTTGAGAGATTTTTACTGTCCCTATGAAAAATCAAAACCGGTATCTGTATGCTGGATATTGCCATTGATATAGTTTTGATGCGTTTATCGAGCGTGCATGATATCGACCAGGTATTTATGATTCCGTCAAAATCCTGAATAATACTCCTCCTAAATTCTGAACGCTCAAATGTCAAAGCTTTGTATTATGCTTACAGCTTTTGCATAACGCTCCTTTTTGGCCAGATTGTTCATCTGTTTGAGCAATCTTTTCTTTACTTGGACATACTTGTCAAGTATCTCCCAATATGATTCTACAGCAATCATCAATGATGTAGGCAATTCCAGCTCTCGAGCTGTACGGTAATCCTTTTCACTCCACGCTCCTGCCGGAAAAATTTCCGCATATCCGTTGGCATCAAAAAACTTCCTTATTCTGTTTTTCATTCTGGTTATCTCTTTTTGCAGCTGAGTTAGTGAACGACTGATGGTTCGATCACTTCTGCGTTCACTGTCAGGTACCCTGCAGCTTTTGTAATCGCCGTTTTCCAAAACTGTAGCAAGGCGTCTGGAATCAATCTTATCGGTTTTAACTCTTGTATGCTTCTCCTGTGTTACCTTGTTGGGTGGGGTTACAATACAGGCGATATCATCGCTTACAAGCTGATCATGTAAGCCAAACCCCTTAAATCCAGCTTCATAAATTACGGTAATATCACAGTCTGGGAATTTATTTCTGAAATAATTAAGCAGATTCGCATATCGTGCCTGCATACTCGTATAATGTATCTCCCTTTTATCACAACGCACCGTTATCTTCCATGTTTTTTTGGAATCTTCAAGACCAACGAAAATTTTCTTGCTTTTTACAACGTAATTCTGCATTTTTCTTGTACTCATGGCTACCTCTCCTTTTGTGGCACTTTGTGACCACGTTAATGTTAAAAGACATTTTAAAGGAAGGTAGCTTTTTTTATTGTTTAATGCAACAGTGTTTGGGCATCCTTTCATAACATAGTAACTCTGTAACTTACCTGTTCTCCGTACGACTTCGGAAGGTGGACCGGTTTTCCCTTAGCACGGGGCTGTTTGGATATGCCTGCACTTTACAATCCAGCCTGAATTTAAAAAAAAGACTCACTCTAAAGGGTTATATAAGCATAAAATTGTAAGGCCAGCGCCAAAATATGCATCGCCAGCGCCGAATTTTGTACATCCAGCGCCCAGACCGAGTAGTGCAAGCGCATATAATTGTAAGGCCAGCGCCAAAATATGCAGTGCCAGCGCCGAATTTTGCACATCCAGCACCCAGACCAACCAGTGCAAGCGCATATAATTGTAAGGCCAGCGCCAGAATATGCAGTGCCAGCGCCGAATTTTGTACATCCAGCGCCCAGACCGACCAATGCCAGCGCATGTAATTGTAAGGCCAGCGCCAGAATGTGCAGTGCCAGCGCCGAATTTTATACATCCAGCGCCCAGACCAGCCAATGCCAGCGCATATATTTGTAAGGCCAGCGCCAAAATATGCAATGCCAGCGCCGAATTTTA
>LDWW01000061.1 GCA_001045525.1 Chitinispirillum alkaliphilum
CGGCCGGTATGCGTTTTATGGTCAGGATGAATACAGAGATCTTTTCTATATCGATTATCTTCAGAACTTAAGAAGAGGGCAGCGCAGGCAGAATGTTGTCGAGGATAGCGTGGAAGCTCTTTGATTTAATAGAAAAAAGCAGGTGTGGGTTAAGAACCGTTACGGGCAGAAGGGAGATGGTGAGTTCTCTTCTGCCCGTTTCAGATTTGTTCTTCTTTTGTGTTTTTTACTCGCACTGCCTGTCCTGAGCTCCCAGTCGAAGTGTACGACCGCATTGAATGGGTAGCGGAAGATTCAGGTGTCCGCACCTGAAGCTGCAGTGAGGGAAAGCTTTTCCCATCCAGAATATTCTTACCAAATTAACTTTGATGGTTGGCAACGATGTCCGGCTTGTAATGGTTTACTGATGTTTCAAATTTATTCAGATATCCGATTACCCATTCCAAATCCTAATCCCTCGAAATCCCTTGTCCAAAACCTCTCGTTTTTATATTCTATTTCAACCAGGTGATTGTTAAAGTCCCTTAAAAATTCAAGCTTCAGCGTTAAATCCTCCTCCTCCTCTCCAGTGCATTGAACCCAGGCTGCTATTATCCTGACACTATCGGCCGAACCATAAGGTATTCGCAAGGGGGGGCTGTCAGCAAGACTTCTGTAAACTGTAATGCTGTCGGTCTTTTCATCGGGAGAAAATGAAACTTCTGGATTTGACAGAATATTAAATTTGATGTAATTGTCTCTTTTTTCAAAATCCATGAATCTGACGGTATTTGCTGATTTGTCCAGATACACAGGAACTTCGAATGTATAAAAACTGTTGTTTATATTTAAACCGAAGGAGTTGTGATGGTCAAGGCATAGATCCTTTGATTGAGAACAGCTTGAACCTAATCTGCCAAAGGGAATCCTGTATTCCTGAGTACTCTGAATTTCCCTGTTTTGATTAAGGTAGAGAAGTTTAAACCAGGAGGAACCTGGAATGTATAGTGTATAATCAATATGGGCAACAATTCCTGTTGAATCCTTGTTTTGGATTACATAACCGAAATGCAAGTAGTTTACATCAGCAAATATGTTAAGATCCGGAATTATATCGGGATTCTCACTGATAACTGTTGTGTGGTGAAGTTCAGAGCAATCCGAGTACAGTTGAAAGCCAAGAGCAGTTCTGTCGTTATAGGGGGCATTTTCCAGAACCGCATAACGGGCCACGATCTTAAAATCCTGACCACTGAGCTGAAAAGGTAGGGTATCACTCTCAATTGTAATTTTCATCTCATCCTCTGCAAAACTAACCGCACATACCATTGTCAGAAAGAAAAAGACCTTTCTATACATCTAACCCTCCGGTGTTGGTGTCTTTGAGGTATATGGTCAAAAATTAAACATGTCTTCCTGAATGTGCAAATATTGATTATGTAAATATCTTCAACAACTCCATTCCTGATTTATCTTTAATCCTTGAAGCGTTCACTCCCTTGAGCTCCAGAATTACAACTTCGTTTATTAACCAGCAATCAAGACCTTTCCTGGGGCAGCCGGTGATTGGTGTTTTACCTTTGCCGAATGTGGCATGAAGATGGAGCTTGGGGGATCCCTCACTGTTGGGAAAAATGGTCCCAACCCCTGCAATCTCACGGGCTTCTGAAAAACTTTCCACCACAGGGCTAAGCGGTCTGGCATCCTGATCCTTGGGCCCGACCACAACCCCGCCGTTCTTTACTCCGCCGATAATTAACACCACCCCATGGAGAAGTTTTTCTTTTTCAGTCGTTTCCTCTATACACTTATATACCGGATCATTTTCGTGAAGTCGCATTACAATACATCTGCCCATAGTGCCAATCGTATATTCCATAGAAGACCTCTGCATTTTAAATAGCTGGTAAAGGAGCATTGTTATGTTCAGGAAATATAAGAAACGGAGCTGGTATTCAGGAACCCTTAAAATTCTCTTTCTTCAGGTTATAATCTATAAGATAGCGCGTCTGTTTATGCGACTCACAGAAAAACAGGGGTGTAACAGCGCTAAGCTAAATAAGAGAAAAAAGAATGGGTAATGCAATTTATTGATTGCAATAAACAGAAAAAGGAAGACTGCTCTTTTGCTGCAATCCAAATCCCCATTGGGACCGAATTGCCCGGAATAAACCCTTCAGTATATCTGATGCTGCCCGCCTCGGGTCAGAAGAAAAAACATTAAGTAAAACCATTCCCCCCCCTTTTTAGTGCAGGTGTAACAATATTTGATGAGTGAAATTTGGTAAAAGGGCAATTTGTATATGTTCACAGACCGATGCTTTTTTTGCATGAGAAAAACTCCTCACTTATATTGATAGTAATTCCTGTTTTTGATTACTAATGTTAGAGAGGAGCTGTTTGTATGATCAGGAAAAAAAGTATCTACAAGTGTGGTGTTTGTGGGAATGTCGTGGAATCGCTGTGGAATGGAAAACCCAGTATCGTATGTTGTGGCCAGGAGATGAATGAGCTTGTCGCCAATACTGTCGATGCTGCAGTGGAAAAGCATGTTCCTGTAATTGAACGGGAAGGTAAAAAAGTTACTGTGAAGGTGGGTGAAGCAGCTCATCCTATGACAAGTGAACACTACATCCTTTTTGTGGAACTTTTAGTCGGAGAAGACAAGGTTCTCAGACACGATTTTAAAGAGGGTGATACAGTTGCTGAGGCGGTCTTTTTTGTTGAGGAGGGAGTCCCCGTTAAAGCGAGGGAATTTTGTAATCTTCATGGACTTTGGGCAACGGCATAGGTCCCAAACGAAATTGAGACCAAGTTTTGATGCTGCGGAATTAGCTGTAAACCAAAGGTTAAGGCAATCTGAAGGAGTACTGTAATTGAAAACACACCTTGAGATTGCCCGGGTAAATCAAATTCCGAGACCGTATCGAAAGTGTTCCTGCTGTGTTAGGTAAACAAAAAGGAACACTTCGATACCTGCTTAGGATATAGAGGTGCTCAATGTGAGCGAATGATTTTTAGTGACTGTGGACAGAAATCTCCTGTTTACTGCGCATATACAGGCTCAACTGGGCCGTTTTTACATACAAGCACGCACTGCATCCGCTACAATCCTGACTCCATCTGCAATTTTGTCTTCCGGAGTATGTGAGAAAGCCAGTCGAAAACAGTTGTTTCTTTCCCCTTCGGGATCAAAGGCGCTTCCAACCACAAACGCAGCACCGCCCTCTATCGATTTATTGAACACATCAGAAGAATTTATGTTTTCCGGTAACGTTACCCAGACATAAAATCCTCCTTTCGGTGTAGTCCATTTTACCCCTTCGGGCATATTCTTTTCGAGACCGTCAAGCATGATCTGAGCTCTTCTGGCATAAACCGGGCGCAGAGTGGTCAGATACTCCTGAAGTTTCTTTTCTGAAAAGAATTTTGCGGCCAACACCTGAGTGTATGTTGAGGAACAGGCATCCATTGACTGCTTGGCAAGTTGGCATTTGTCAGCTATCTGAGCTGGCGCAAGTAACCATCCCAAACGTATCCCCGGACCGAAAATCTTGGCCAAAGAACCTGCATAGCAAATTGGAACCGAGTCGTCCTTAAGCAACGTTTTCATCGGGCGTGTCAGAAATTGATCTTTCGAATCAAAATAGAGTTCTCCATAAGGGTCATCCTCCAAAAGGCATATATCCTTGTTTTTCAAAAGCTCGATCAATGCTTTTTTGCGACTCTCGCTGTAAATGATTCCTGCAGGGTTATGAAAATATGGGTTAAGATAAACCATTTTCACCTTCTCGCCATACTTTTCAAGCAATTCTTCCAGTTCGGAGATGATAATGCCTTCTGAATCCATTGAAGCACCAACTGTTACAGCACCGTATGACTTGAATGCAGCGAGTGCACCGATAAAACTGGGGAATTCCGTTATTACAACATCTCCCGGGTCAAGCATCACTTTGCCCATAACACTTATCGCTTGCTGGGCTCCTGTGGTTACAATTAACTCTTGTCCGGATAGATCAAATCCCTTTGAAACGAGATACTCCTTTATCTCCTTTACCAGTGGCGGATATCCCTCTGTAGGGCAATACTGCATTGCACGTTGCTTTTCTTCACGTGAAAGGGAGTTGCAAATGTTATCAACCATTTCAACCGGAAACAACGAATTCGCAGGCATTCCTCCTGCAAAAGATATTATGGAGGGGTCTGCTGCCAGCTTCATCAATCTGCGGATCTCTGATGAACGCATATTTTGAGCACTGCTTGAAAACTTAACCATGATAACCTTTCTGGCTGAAAGTTTGTGTAAATAATAGAGAAAATAGTTGATTACAGGCTCGTATTGTAAAACATTCGTGCAGGCAGAACTGACTCTGTTTGGTACTCTGTTCAATCCGCCCCGTTTATTCAGAACTAATTAAATTTGCTGGGTATTATGTCAAAATGACTGGGGTTTAGAAAAGGCGAAATGGAATGGTTCCGCTGCGTGGTCGAAATCCGGCCCAGTGTATCTGAATTATATGAGCACTCCAGTAGAAATTGGTGCTGTCAGGTCGTATAAACTCGGCTCAAAGATCGGGTTTGTCAAAAAATGATGAGAAACGGAATCCTCAGGATGTGCAGAATCATTCTGAAGTATGCACTATTGGGAGTTGAATGGGGATGGGAGAGTTATGTAGACCTTTCGGAAGGTGGGTTGGAATATTCTGCGCGCCAAAATCGTGTTGATATGGTGCGCCCGTTTACACCGGTGTGGGTAGCAGGGGTCTGGGGTGAGTTGATTTTATCCTTAGAAAGCCCACCTGTGATCTGTTGTCCAGACCGGTGTATGGCAACCACACCGTGTATTTTATTCAGATGCAGAGAATCAAATCTCTGAAAGAAAAAAATCAAAGCATGGCTGCTTATGTATATGGGAACAACTGTGTGCACCCGGGATTGACATTTTCTATGTTTACATCATTGGTTCTTTGAACTTCAGTTCTTCAGTTAAAATTTTACGCTTTAGCTCTGAACCGTCAAGTTCTGATGGTGCGAGCCCTAACTGCCCGGCAAGTGCCGCTGCTAATCCTGCAGCTTCTCCAATTCCGGCAACCACCGGCATTACCCGTAAAGAAGAATGAGCGGTATGACTTGAACTGATACACCTCGATCCGATAAGAAGGTTGTCTATCCCCTCGGGGATTAAGCATCTGTAAGGCACCTCATAGTAATCATTTTCCGGTACCGCTTTAAGAATCGTTCCAGATCCTACCGGATTATGAATGTCCAGCGGATAATTGCTTCTGGAGATACCATCGGGAAATTTCCTTGCACTTAATATATCCTCATCGGTTATGGTGTATTCCCCTTTTATGCGGCGGGTTTCCCGAACTCCGATCTGACATGCGATTTTTGACACAAATGCATTTTCAAAACGGGGAGAGCCCTGTTTAAACAGGTTAAAGAGTTCGAAGGTTTGTCGTCTGCCTTCAATTTCTGCATCGGTCAAATCTTTTGAACAGGTGCCGAGTTTCTGGAGAATGCGCGTGGTGTTGAAATGGTATGTGCCGGGTGAAAGGGTCCTGAAAAGAAGTACATCTTCCCGCGGTTGAACAACCACATTTTCCTTTTTTGCTTCATTGAGAAGCAGGGTTAATTCTTTTCCAAGTCTGATCGGATCAGGATTACCGGTTATACCTGAAACCCTGAAGCAAAGGGACATTGGTTGACAGGCGTTGTCTTCCTCTCTGCCGATTGAAAATGGTACGCCTGAAGCATTTGCAAGATCTCCATCCCCTGTGGAGTCGATAAAAATTCCAGCGGACAAACTCATCCGTCCTGATTTTCCTGCAAAGTGAGCCTGGGTAATCTCACCCTCTTCGACAGTGACATCTGTAAGAAAAGAATGAAACAAGACATCCACACCGCAGTCTCTCATGAGTTCATCGAGAATGACTTTGAGCATTTCGTCATCAAACACATAGCCCTCTTTGCATAAGGCGTTGTTGGATGAGAGACGTTTGATTATCTCATTAAAAATCCTGTTTGAATACACATCGTTTTCATCTTTATAGGCCATAAACGGGTTGACCAAACCTGCGGTGGCCATCCCGCCTAAAAAACCATATCTTTCAACAAGAAGTGTTGATGCACCCTGGAGCGATGCGGCAGCTGCTGCACAGATCCCCCCCGGTCCACCGCCAACAACAATAACATCGTAGCTGTCAAGAAGCGTCATTAGTAGTCCATTTGAAGGTGAATTTTTTTTAAGTATTGCGGATATGAAACACAAAAATTTTCAAAATCGGGAGGGGATGCATGTTTTTTTAAGACTGTCGAAGCGAAATGCTGAGCAGGTTGTTATACATGGTCAGCATTTCGGGATTGTCCGGTGTTCAGTCTACGGTAACAGGTCAGGAAACAGATTGCGTACGCAATCAATATCTGCCTCTTCGTAGTTTTTCCCCTGAAGTACCGTTATGAGTGAGGTAAGCTCGTCTGTACTGAAGTTATATGTCTTTTGCGGATCTTCATTTTTGACTTTCCTGAAATGACCCAGAACAGACCTGAATGTGAGGGGCTTTATTGTACGTGACTGCTTTTTGGATAGCTCCTCTTGTAAAACCTCTTTTTCACTGCCGGCAGGAGCCTTAATCGTTTTCTGAATGATTTCTTTACTCCTGTTCCAGGTGAGTTCACCGGAATCAAGTTTCTGGCGGATTTCCTGGGTCACCATAGGGGCATATTTAATAATCTCATCGATCCAGGAAGTGCTTTTGTCTAAAAACTGAGCAATCCTTTGTGATGACCAGTTAACATTGTTCAGGTATACTACAGTTTCAAAGTAATCGGTGATTTTGGTATCAAGACGATCGGCATTGAGTTTGAGATTGAGCGCCCTGATCTCATCCGGCTCGCCTGCAACTATCCTCACATCAACTCTGTCAAAGTAGCCGGGGTTTTTGCCGCGGATGCCGCTAATCGCTTCTGCACGATGAAAACCGCCTACAAGATAGTACTCATCATCATTTTTCTCCCACACGACAAGAGGTTCAAGAAGACCGTTTCTCAGTATGTCTTCTTCAAGATGACTCACCTTTGACGGGCAGGTCTGGCGGTGATTACCAATTGTAGGATGAACAGAAATGCGGTCAAACTGCATGTATTCATAACGTCTGGTAGTAAGCATAGAGTCTCCAGAGAAAAGATTGGTGGTGTGGGCGATTTCTGCCCATAAAATACATATGAATGCTTCTGTGCGTAAAGAGCTTAATAAACTTAACCAAAACTGTTCTTTTACTATACTTAATGTTATTTTCTATCCAACATTGTGCTTTAAATATTTCCCGGCAGGTGATCCGATGAGTAACATTATTTATCCCGATAAAAAAGAGTTCCAGTCAAAATATCAAAAATTATTTCCGGTATATGTATCGGCAATCGAAGATCTTAATATTTGGCTTAAACCAAAATTGCAGGAACTTAAAGCTCATGTAACTGTAAAATACAGGGTAAAGCAATTCGACAGCTATTACGAAAAGCTCCTCAGAATAATGCCTAAGCAGAAAAAAGTTTCTGATAATATCCCCCCAATATACGACATATTGGGGCTGAGGTTTGTGTGCCCGTTTCTTGAAGATCTTGCGGTGGTTGAAGATGCCATGCGCAAATACTGTACAATTCACGAAACAGAGAGAAAGGGTGCAAAGCAATCAATCGCCGAATTTGGATATATCTCAACTCACCTGCTCCTTGAAATCCCACCGGAAATAATTGAAAAATATCCACAGCTTGACTTGAATTTGTTTGAAGTGCAGATTCGCACCTTTCTTCAGGACGCATGGGCAGAAGTGGAACATGAACTCATCTACAAAGCTAAATTTACTCCTCTTGATGAGCCGCTGCGCAGAAAACTCGCTGCACTCAATGCCAATTTAACACTCTCGGATATCATTTTTCAGGAAATCCGCGACTACCAGCGTCAGTTGCACATAGAGTTGGAAAATCGCCGCAATTCATTTCTGTGTCAAATGGAGGAATTCAGACCCAGTGTATCTTCTCAGCATAAGGTCAAACCGTGTTTTGGAAAGCAGAAAAAAGCAGAATCCGTCGCCTTAAGCACCGATGAACTCTTGCTGGATGCACTGTATGCCCATAACAACAAAGATTTTACAAACGCAATCGATATCTACTCTCTTATCCTCAAACAGCAAATTGAACCATCACTTCGGGCCATTGTTCTTATACACAGGGGAATGGCATTTTTTACGGAAGCAAAATTCACTGATGCTCTGAATGATTTCACCGCTGCAACAGAGTGCGAACCCCAGAATGCCAAAGCTTACTACCACCTTGGTATTGTTCACAGGGTTTTGGACAATAGTGCTGCTGCAATCAAAGCTTTGCAAAAAAGCATAGGTCTCTCGCCGTATAACTTCGAAGCTCTGATAGCTATGGGGAAAACATACTTCGAGGTAGAGGATTTTCCTGCAGCTCTTGAGTTCTGTAAGAAAGCATTGCATATCAACCCCGATTCACAGGTCGCGATCAGCTTCAGGGACCTGGTTTTGTTCAGAATGAACCTGTAGAGAGAATGATTTGCCCAAAAAAGAGCTGTTCAAAGGGTGAGATCAGTGAAAACTGTTCAGATGGGAATTCTTTAGTTGATTTTTGAGTTTACAAAAAAATATGTTATATCTGTTCTCGGCAAAACACACTTCTGCCATATCGTTTCAGAGCGTATTATTTGAACGGATAAAAACGTATGATATCACCTGCCCTTGTAAAAACTTCAGATACAAATGTAACTGATCAACACCATAGCGCCGCCTCACCCCACATAGGATCGTGGGGATGTATAAGCATAATTGTCGGCATCGTTATAGGTGTTTCGATTTTTGAAATACCCTACCATGTTTTTGGCAATGTTGCCACCCCTTATCAGGGATTGGGTGCATGGTTATTGGGGGGAATACTGTCTCTTATAGGCGCGCTTTGTTATGCCGAGCTGGCAACCACCTATCCCAGGATGGGTGGCGATTACACCTATCTTACCAGAGCTTTCAATCCCTTTGCTGGTTATCTTTTCGGATGGGGCAGATTAACAGTTATGCAGACCGGGAGTATCGGAGCTCTGGCTTATGTATTTGCAAATTATGCCAGCAGACTGATACCCTTTGTTGGGCCAGTCTGGTTTGCCGCAGGTGCCGTTGCTGTGCTTACGATTGTAAATATGATCGGGGTTAAATTTGGAAAAACAGCACAAAACGTACTTACCATTCTGAAAATTGCAGGAATCGGTGCAATTATAGCAGCTGGCTTGTTTTTAAATAACAGCGAAGCTTTTGTTGTAA
>LDWW01000062.1 GCA_001045525.1 Chitinispirillum alkaliphilum
TTATTTTATTTATCCGAATAATGGGCAATTAATAGGTCTTGAAAATAGAGCTGATAATCCAGATATTCGGCCATTACGGAATGTTTCCAAAGGGAGTCATTTGCGTGAGGATGCTGCTAATTGTTTTTACCCAATATACATAAAGGATCGTAAAATAGTTGGTTTTGGAGATGTGTGTCAGGATGATTTTCATCCAAATAACAGGAACATTGAAAGAAATGACGGAATCATTGAGGTTTATCCTATTGGTACAAATGGGGAAGAGAGGAAATGGGTTTTTGCTAGGCAATCCGTTAATACTATATTCGATGAATTAGAACCTGTTTTAGATAAAAAAACAAAAATTTGGGATATAATCAGAAAGAAAACAAAGTTTAATTACAAAACAGTATGGACCAGTAGTAAATATTCTGCAAACTCTTATGGTAGCAGAATACTGAATGAAATAATGGGAAGTATGACATTCTCTTATCCTAAATCAATACACACCGTCAAGGACTGTATAAATGCTTCTTTAAATAATTCAAATCGTGGCATAATTCTCGACTACTTCGCTGGTTCCGGCACCACCGCCCACGCAGTAATCTCCCTCAACCGCCAGGACGATGGCAAACGTAAATACATCCTCGTAGAGCAGGGAGAATATTTCGACACGGTTCTAAAACCCCGAATCCAAAAGATTGTCTATTCCGCAGACTGGAAAGAGGGAAAACCCACTACACCACAAACTGGTATCTCCCATGCATTCAAAGTTATAAAACTGGAGTCTTATGAAGATACCCTCAATAACCTTGAACTCAAACGTTCTGATAACCAACAAAACCTTCTCAATGATCTTCCGGAGTCGGCGCAGAAAGATTACCTCCTTCGCTACATGCTCGATATAGAATCCCGCGGGTCACTCCTTTCTGTAGACTCTTTCAAAAAACCTTTCGATTTCAAACTCAAAGTTTCTGTCGATTCCGCAGGCGCATCAGAAGAGCGTGCAGTCGATCTTGTGGAGACATTTAATTACCTTATCGGCTTACGGGTAAAATCTATTCATGCCCAGTATGAAAAAGGTCGGGTTGTTGTAGAAGGCACACTTCCCAATGGTGAAAAAGCTCTTATACTTTGGCGTGATTGTGAAACTGTTGACTACGAAGAGCTTAACCGTTTCTGTGAATCGCGCGACATAAATCCAAGAGACACCGAGTTTGATGTAGTGTATATAAACGGAGATCATAATATCCCCAATGTTCTTCAGAGTACAGAAGCTGAAGGAGGGATCACCAAAACCTTAAAGCTGCGTCAGATTGAACCGGAATTTTTGAGTCGCATGTTTGGTGAGGCGGTTTAGAGTGGAGAGCTTTAAGGGTCTTATTAAACTCATCTCTGCAGCTCACTGCGAACTGCAAATACAGGCAATTAAGGCTGTAAACACAGGCCTTACACTCAGAAATGCACTTATTGGTTTTCATATAGATCAATATCAGCTGCAGGGAAGCGACCGTGCCCGATATGGCGAATCACTTTTTGAGAAATTATCGATTGAACTTCAGTCCAGGAAAATTCCAAACTGCAGTCGCCGCCAATTGTACCGTTATCTTGAGTTCTACCGGACATATCCCACAATTGTGGGGACGCTGTCCGCACAATTTCCAAACATAGCCCTTAACCATGCTGGAGTATCAAAAGTGGGGACAGTGTCCCCACTATCTTTAGATCCGCACCTACTGGTTAATAAGCTCTCCTACAGCCATTTTGAAGAGTTATTGGATTGCAAAGAAGAAACAAAACGGATATTCTATGAAGTAGAATGCATCAGAGGAAACTGGAGTGTACGAGAGCTCAAGCGCCAGATTGGAAGTTTGTATTACGAACGCAGTGGGTTATCTAAGGATCACCAGGCACTGAAAAAACTTGTTAAACTAAAGGCTGGAGAGCACAACCCAATTCATCAGATACGCGATCCATATTTATTTGAGTTTGTCGGATTACAGGCAAAAGAGGTATTCACTGAAGATAAACTTGAACAAGCACTCGTGGATAAACTCCAGGATTTCCTTCTGGAGCTGGGGCATGGGTTCTGTTTTGAAGCGAGACAGAAGAAAATATTGATTGGTGGTGAGATCTTCTTTATAGATCTTGTTTTTTATCACCGTATTTTGAAATGCAATATTCTGATCGAACTAAAAAATGATCTTTTTCGACATGAGTATCTCGGACAATTGAATACCTATGTGAATTATTACAAAGAAAACCAGATGACAGCCGGTGATAATTTGCCAATTGGGTTGCTATTGTGTACAAAGAAAAATGAAGAGCTGGTTGAATATGCACTTGCAGGGATGAGCAATAAACTGTTTGTGTCCCGTTATCAGGTGGAACTTCCTCAAAAAGAAAAAATCAGGAAGTTTCTGCACACAGCAATCAAGGATCTCGGAGAATAAATGAAAAGAAAAAGAAGTTTCCATCAGGACCTTACTCTTAACCGTTGGGTTTATCGTTTTTTCAAAGGTGGTAACCTTGCAGGCCTAAAAAGCCGACTCGGTGATGATGCTTTTGAGGGTATTGATCAGGACGGGCAGACAACGTTCTTCCATCAGCTTAACCATACACTCATTGAAGTTGATAGGTTGCCAATGGAAGATCTGCGCAGGTATGATCTTAACATTGTAAAGCACTGGCAGACAATCACCCGCGAACGAAATCGCCTTGAGGATGTTGAGCTGCATCTTAAGTATTTCCAGTACTTATCACTTCTCTTCACTGAAATCTACCTTGATTGGTATTTCAACAAACCGCAGGCCCTTTTTGACGGGCTCAACAATGAACTTCAGACTTACAATGAAGAACCTGGCATAGAATGCACTTTTGAGCCCTATACTGCAGATGATCTCAACAAGATCGCTTTCTGGAATGCCACTGGTTCTGGTAAAACCCTGCTTCTGCATATTAATATTTTGCAATACCTTCACTATTTCCAAAAAGGTAATTCGCAACTTTATCCTGATAAGATTATCCTGCTTACCCCTAACGAGGGGCTATCTCGTCAGCACCTTGAGGAGCTTGGGCTATCCGGTTTTGCCTATTTTCAGTTGTTTGACAAAAGCAAAACACCCTACCGGGGTACAATCGAAGTGATAGATATTAATAAGCTTGGTGATGAGATGGGTGACAAAACGGTGGCGGTTGAGGCATTTGAGGGCAACAATCTGGTGCTGGTTGATGAAGGTCATCGCGGGACTGGTACTGCAGCCGGGGCCTGGATGAGCCGACGCGAAGTGCTGTGTCGTGGTGGTTTTGCATTTGAGTATTCTGCAACGTTTGGGCAGGCTGTAGCTAAAGGAAATACTGTTTCTAAAGCAGAAGAAGAGATCTTAAAGAAAAAAGCTAAAATACAGTTTAGGACAGGAAACTTAAAGAAGCTTGATGAGAGCCAGCGTATACAGATTACACTCACATCTGAAGAAAAACAGCGCGCCCGCACTATGGCGCTCAGGGAGATATACTCCAAGTGCATTCTCTTTGATTATTCCTATAAATTTTTCTATGAAGATGGTTATGGAAAAGAGTCCCTTATCCTCAACCTGGCCAAAGATGATGATGACGGGGACCGTGCTCTCTACTTTACCGCATGTCTACTGAGCTTTTTTCAGCAGCAATACCTCTGGCGCATACACAAAGATAAAATTGCCGACTTCAGTATAGAAAAACCATTATGGGTGTTTGTTGGAAACAAAGTGAATGATGAAGATTCGGATGTCTTAACAGTAGTTTCCTTTCTGGCGGATTTCCTCAATCACCATACCCGCAGTAAACTGTGGATTGCAGATTTAATTGCAGGGAAAGCACGCCTCCTGGATACCAAGGGACGGGACATTTTCGAGAAACGATTTATTCCCCTTCTTGGTCTGAGTGCAGATAGTGTATATGCAGATATATTAAAGACACTTTTTAATACCGAGTCCCGTCAGCGCCTAAAACTTGTTAATCTTAAGGGTGTAAAGGGCGAGCTTGCACTGCGGGTAGGTGATGCAGAACCGTTTGGAATTATAAATATCGGTGATGATGCCAAATTTTTCAATGCCAATAATGAAAATGGACTTTTCGATAATGAGCAGGACGAATTCGGAACGTCACTCTTTGGTAATATCAACACTAAAGAGAGTAACCTTAATGTTCTTATTGGGTCACGAAAGTTTACAGAAGGCTGGAGCAGCTGGCGAGTCTCAACAATGGGACTTCTCAATATGGGGCAGGGGGAGGGTTCTCAGATTATCCAGTTATTTGGTCGCGGTGTACGGCTTAAAGGCAGGAATTACTCTCTTAAAAGAAGCACTCCTTCGGAGCGCCCAAGGGGGCTACATCTCGAGCGACTTGAAACACTCAATATTTTTGGGGTACGGGCAAATTACATGGCGCGTTTTAAAGAATACCTTATTGAAGAGGGTATCACTCCAAGCGATGAGATTCTTGAGCTCGATTTTCAAACCCAGCCAAATGTACCAAAGGACAAACTGAAGACACTGGCGCTCAAGGATGGGTATAAAGACAACCAGATTAACGGCTTTAAGCGTAAACATTATCCACTTCTCTTTGATATACCTACTGAGTTTTCCGGAAAAATCAAAACGCCACATATCATGCTCGACATGTATCCACAGGTGGAAGCCTTAAGTACCACAGATAAAAGAAATGCTACACCAGTAAATTCTCGCAGCCAGGGTAAAATTGACTATTCAGTTATGGAGCTTTTTAACTGGGATCAAATTTACCTTTCTGTTCTGGATTATAAATTTCAGAGAAGCTGGAATAATCTGCGATTACAGAAAGAGCGGCTGGAACAATTCGCAAAAAACAGGAATGATTGGTATACCTTGCACATTCCGGCTTCAGTGCTTAACATTTCGGCTATTTCCGATATAAAAAACCAGGAAAAAATTTTTACTCGTCTCCTGCAGGACTACACAGATCGTTTTTACCGGACGCTAAAAAATGCTTATGAGGGGCAGTTCTATGAGATTGTAAAGGTACGGGAAGATGATGAATCCATGATCAAAGTGTATCATTTCGAGATAGATGACACCGATGCCGGTCAAACTTACCATAAACGCCTCCAAGTGCTCAAAGAGCTTGTGACTAAGGGTGACATTGGGCAAGCAAGCTCCTGGTCTGCAGCTAACATGGTAGCGATCTGTTTTGACAGACACCTGTACTATCCACTTCTTGGAATTGAGGGTGATGTACCTTTGAAGATGCACCCCATAGCATTTGGTGCACCTGGTGAAATTCAATTTGTTAAAGATCTTGAAGCTTATTACAATTCTGAAAACGGTAAAAACTCCATAGGAAACAGAAGTCTTTATCTGCTGCGCAATGCCGATACAAAAAGTAAAGGTTTGGGGTTTGCTACAGCTGGCAATTTCTATCCGGATTACCTCCTTTGGATTGTTGATGATACTACCGGACAGCAGTGGCTCAATTTTGTTGATCCTAAGGGGATCAGAAACCTTGATTTATCAAACCCGAAGTTTGGTCTTTACAAGGAAGTCAAGGTGCTTGAGGAGAAACTGGGAGACGCCAAGCTTACACTTAACGCCTTTATGCTTTCTGGAACCCGCTTTATTGATCTGTTGAATGTTGGCGGAAAAATTACCCCCGAAGAGCTTGAAGATCGGAATGTGCTGTTTATGGAAGATGGGGGAGAAGTGTATTTGCGGAAGTTGTTTGAGAGGGTGTTTGCGGGTGGGTGAGTTGGGGAGAGTACATAAACACAGATTAAATTAATACGTTTATATCCAAAACTTACAAGTACTATAGTATTAGGTATGCTTATCGTTCCGGGCTTTGGGGATGCTTTAAGCCTGAAATAAATGATACAATATTAAAATGGTTTGAAAATATTGGTGGTGCATGCAGCACTGTTATCCACTGAATGGTTAATGCCGAAAAACAATGTAATAGGACCGAACAAGTGCGAATACGTAATAAAGATGTTGATGACAGGCTTGGCCACTCCTGGATAACTATACATGACGAAGTGGTTCGGCTTCATGCGACCTGGAAGCTGTACTCACAGCTTTTCCGTTCTGGGGAAGAGAATATCCTGATATTAAATAAAGTCGCCGGTATCACTTTCAAAATTATTCAAGCCACATTTTATGATGATATCGTACTTACGATTTCTCGCCTAACCGATCGCGCTCAGTTTGGAAAACTACAGAATATCTCACTTCGCCATCTTCTTACATTTCTAGATGCAGCCGAGGAAAACAGCAATATAACCCAGAAGCTCACAAATATGCTTCAGGGATTAGATATAGAAGTGGCAATATTTAAGAATTATCGTAATAAGGCCTTGGGCCACTTAGATTCCGATATGTGCCTTGAAGGACGGCCTGAGCTTTCTAACATAATTACTTATGCTGAAATAGAGCAGGTGTTGAAAGGAATTCGGGATTTTCTTTGGGTCTTTGAATATGAGGCCTTTGGGAATACAACTTCTTACGAATCAGTTGGCTTAAGTGGCAGCGGCGATGATTTGTTGAGGGTTTTGAAGACAAGAACATAAAACACAATATAACATTATATTCCGTTAACATAGGAGATACATGATGGCACTTGTTAATGAATCAAAGAGAAGAATGGAATTCGGAATTAGCGAAACAGAATTAGAACTCATTCAAGCATTCCTCCAAGGTGCTGTCTACTGTTGGGTTAAGAATAGAAAAGATGAAAAATTTGCAGGTAGAGATTTAGTCGGAGGTGAGAACTTCGATTGGACTGGTACACCGTTGCAATGTCTATACGAAAAACATATTAATAAAGGAAAAGATTCAGAATCTGCAATAGATGAAGCTGGAAAGGATTTGGGGTGGATCCTGAAGAATGTTTTGCACAAAGATAAGAGGACATTTAATGATTGTGATGTGGGAATGACGAAGGGTTATTGGTGGGTGAAGGGGTGAGTAAACTCGATGAGATGAAGGCCAAGTTGCCGCTAAAAAGATTGTGGACACTTGCAACGGAACGGCAAGAATGAACGTGAAGAACATTTCGTGAAAATGGCATTCTTTCAACATTAAGAGGAGCTTCCGGGCGAAGGCCTGCAAAATACGCCTATGGAGAACTGCTCAACATAGCTGAGGAAGTGATTTTTTAATGATCATTTTTTTAGCGTCAAACTTATTTAGTGAACATAAACCGAAAAAAATATGATTATCAAACTCTTTTGTATTAATTATTTGATCGGCAAAATTGTAAATGCGGGAGCAACTCATAACCCCGGTTTTACAGTGGTCATAAGATAAGTAGTAGAACAATCGACAAGGAATAGAAAGATGGCAATTTACAACTATGCAAACGATTCACTCATCAAAATAGATCCAACAACTTTTCACGCTCAAAAGATTTTAGAACGGCAAAATCTACAGAAAGCTCTAAAGCAGCAGATCGATATTATTGCTCCTGATACACTGGTTATTGCTGAGGAGTTTTCTGAATGGTCTGATTCACAGAGACGAATTGATTTACTCGCTATTGATAAAGACGCAAATCTGGTCGTCATAGAGCTCAAGCGCAATGAAACCGGTGAATACATGGAATTGCAGGCATTACGATATGCGGCTATGGTTTCTACTTTGACTTTTAAGCAGGCAACAGACATCTATCAAAAATATCTTAACGCAAATGACTGTGAAGATAATGCAGAAGAAAAGCTATTAGAGTTTTTAGACTGGGAGATGCCCCAAGAGGAGGATTTTGCATTAGATGTTCGTATTGTATTGGTCTCTGCGAATTTTTCAAAAGAACTTACAACATCGGTAATGTGGCTTCTTGATAGAAACGTAGATATCAGATGCATAAGAATGATTCCATACAGTGATGAGAATAGAGTTATAATCGATGTTCAGCAAATTATACCCCTTCCTGAAGCGGAAGATTACCGTGTAAAAATAAAGGAACAGGCTGAGGAGAGAAGGGAAGCTCGCAAATCTTCAAGAGATTACACACGGTATATTTTTATGGGTGAAACATATAATAAACGCAAATTAGTGCTAAGAGTACTTCAACACTGGTTTAAAGAGAACAACCCTAAAACCATCGCTGAACTGTATAATGTTTTTCCAAGTGACTTACGTAAAAAGGAGCTGCTGATCAAAGG
>LDWW01000063.1 GCA_001045525.1 Chitinispirillum alkaliphilum
AAGAAACTTCTGAAATTGAAAAATAACAAATTCACTTTATGAGTGGAATACGTGTTTTACCGAATACTTACGGTTAAACCTTTTAATGATGGCACTGGAGAGTTGTATTTCATGATGACCGGTTGCTGTCTGGTTGTTTTTTTCCATGAACGACAAATCGGCACAGTTGTTTGGTTTTAACCAAGGTTTATATAAAGAGATGCATCGTTTTTTTATCAAGGGTATGATTGGGTATGAATGGGTGAATAATCGCCTTGTTTTCTAAATTGAGAATAGAATGGCATAGTAATCGAGCCAACTATTACATGATATATATTTGTTAAATCTTAACAAAGCTTCCTATCTACCAAATACAAAGTTATAATTAGAGCAAATTATGAGTGAATTTCATTTTTCTAAGCCGCCTATTAACGAAGTTGTTTGTGGTATACAATTTGATTCCAGCCATTTTGATTTCCGAATTCAGGATCAATTCTATGAAGCAATAAAGGATGCGTATCCAAACATCAAAGAAAATCCACCTTTGCCAATTATATTTGACAGAGAGGCAACGCCTCCGCAACCTGTTAATAGAGTGCCATTGATTCGACATTTTTTTATCAGTGGTGATAATAGCAAGCTCATCCAATTGCAAGATGGACGGTTGTTGTTTAATTGGAGAAAAATAGAAGAAAAACATGTTTATCCGAAATTTGATGCGGTTTTCAGTGAATTTATGAAGATTTGGGAAAAACTAAGTCTTATTTTTGAAGGAAATAACATTAAAGTAACCCCAAACCAAGTAGAACTCACCTATATTGATCACATTGTCAGGGCTGATTTTGGAGAACAATGGGCTCTTGAAAAAATATTCACTTTTTTCTCCAAAACTCCAGTTGTTGACGATCTTTATTTTCGTTTTGGTATACCGGCTCCAGATTTGTCTGGGCATCTTACGATAACTTCACAATCCGGCCAGAGAATTACAGACCATAAGGATGTAATTATTCTGGATTCAACTTTGAGAGGAATTAATCGTAATATGGATATATCCAATTGGTTTAAAAAAGCCCATGATTGTATTTATGCTTTTTTTATGGATTCAATTACCGAAGATGCAAAAAAAATCTGGGGGTATTCTAAATGATAAATACAATAGATCAGGTTTCTACAGAGATTAGAAATCATGATTACGAAAATCCCAATATGCTTGGCAGCATACCTGTAAGTAAAACTGAAAATATTTGTGTATTTAAAAATAGCTATGAAGCTGTGAATGGACACTCCGGGAAAAATTCAGAACCAACTAATTCTGTTTTCAGTTATATAACAGAGACTTCACAAATCGACATTCGGACATCAGGCTGGGAAACCGAACACTTTTTGATAAAGCAAAAAGCACTTTCAACCTATGTACCTGACAATACACTGTTTCAGCGCACAGATACACACAGTATTCCTGCGTATACAGCTTCGGAAGATGCAGAAAATTTTATCTCAGCAAATCACCTCGCACACTATACTGAGCTAGTTAGCAAATTCATAACTGATTGTTTCGGGAAGTTGTATTCTGTTATTATTGCTAAGCATTTGGACCCTGAGTTAGGGGATGAATACATCGTTTTTAATATAACAATCGACGGCAATATTGATGAGATGATTGATTGCTATGATCTACTTTGCGAGCAAGTATCCAGGGAAATTCCAGCATCTATTCGCCAATTGATCAGATTATCACTTAACCCATTCTGACCTTATGCATCCTGAAGAATTCAATGACTTAGCTATTGAACTATCATCAAAACCGGGTGCAGCTAATGCTCGAACTGCTATCAGTAGAGCTTATTATTCGACATACCATTCGATTAATAAACTATTAAAGATGAACAATCATGCTCTTCCCAAAGGGCCGCAAGGGCACCAATCAGCATACCACTTTCTGAACAATTCCGGTGATACAGAAATGGTTACAATTGCAGGACAGCTAAAATGCAGGGGAAAATTGCCGGAAAAATACTCAGCAAATTGAATGCATGTGAAATTCAAGACGGTCGCCTGAGCGATATTAAGTTAAACATTGAAAAGTTTCACAATGGAAGCTAGTGCTCCCATGCATTATGATTATCAGTCTGGAATTTAAAATACAGGCAGTAGCTTCCCAATATTGCCCCAAACCCCCGCAAAACGCATATTATAACGAACTAAGTTAAGTTCTCCATTTCACACTCTAAAACACACACTCCCAAATGACTCCCTTTCACTCCCAATACTTCGCCTACGATATCACCCGCACCGGTCCTCCAGGGCTTGAACGGCTGTCTCAGTCCCTTTTTAACGCCAGTGTCGATCTAAACCCGCATCAGGTGGAAGCTGCTCTTTTTGCGCTACGCTCTTCACTTAATCCTGGGGTGCTTCTCTGTGATGAGGTGGGGCTGGGGAAAACAATCGAAGCCGGGCTTGTACTTTGCCAGTTGTGGGCTGAACGCAAACGAAAGCTACTCGTTATCTGCCCTGCAGCTTTGCGTAAACAGTGGCAGGTGGAGCTCGAAGAAAAATTCCACCTGCCCGCACAGGTTATCGACCAGATTGTTTACAACAAATTACAAAAAGAGGGCAAAACCAATCCCTTTGATAACAAGGCGATAAATATCGTTTCCTACCACTATGCTGCGCGTAAGGCAAATGAGATCCGGGCTATCGCATGGGACACTGTGGTTATAGATGAAGCACATAAGCTGCGTAATTCCCATCGGGAGAAGAATGTTCTCGGTCAGAGTCTCCGTTTTGCTCTTGAAAACCGGCGAAAGGTTTTGCTTACTGCAACTCCGCTTCAAAACAGCCTTACAGAACTTTACGGTCTTGCATCATTTATAGATGAACAGCTCTTTGGAGATTACCCCACATTTCGTACTCTATACTGCGGTTCAGATGGCGATGTATCTGATTTAAAAGCACGTTTGGGGACGTTTGTAAAACGTACACTTCGCAGGGATGTACTCGAGTTTATACAATACACCGAGCGCAATCTGATAACTATAAGATTCCGCCCGGCCGATGGTGAGCAGAAACTCTATGAAGCGGTTTCAGAATTCCTACAACGAAACGGTACCTATTCTATCCCTCCCAGGCAGAGGCACTTGCTAACGGTCGTGATGCGCAAAGTGCTTGCGTCCTCCTCCAGTGCACTCGCTGGCACTCTCGATGTGATACTGGAAAGGTTGAAAGGCTTACGGGTTGATGCAAAACAGCGGGTCGATTTAACCGAACGTATTCTCGCTGATGAACAGATCGATGAAGAGCTCCTCGAACAGCTCCTCGAGGAGAGTGAGAACTCTGCAGCAGTCGGATATGATGATGAAGAAGCAGGGATAGATCAGGAAAAACTTGAAACTGAAATCAATGAAGTTGAACAATTTGCAAGTTGGGCGCGAAACATTGGTGTAGATACAAAAACCAAAAGTCTCACCAAAGCACTCTCTGTTGGATGGAAGCGAATGAAACAGCTGGGGGCTCAGCAAAAAGCTGTTATCTTCACGGAAAGCCGCCGTACCCAGAAGTATCTGAGTGAATTCCTCGAAAACAACGGTTATGCTGGGCAGGTTGTCTGTTTTTCGGGTGGCGGGGCTGATCCACAGATAAAAGAGATATACCATAAATGGGTCTTAGATAATCCGGGTAAAGCTACAGGATCAAAAGCAGCTGATATACGGCATGCCATAATTGATGAATTCCGTTTGCGATCCAAAATCCTTATTGCCACCGAGGCCGCTTCAGAAGGTTTCAATCTGCAATTCTGCTCGCTTCTGATAAATTTCGACCTGCCCTGGAACCCGCAAAGAATTGAGCAGCGAATAGGCCGTATCCATCGTTACGGTCAGAAGCATGATGTTGTGGTGATCAATTTTCTAAATGCGCGCAATAGTGCCGATGCACGGGTTTATGATCTGCTTCAACATAAGTTCAAGCTCTTTGAGGGGATCTTTGGCGCATCAGATGGAATATTGGGACAAACAGAAAGCGGCGCAGGGTTAGAGAATAAAATTCTCGGTATATACCAGAATTGCCGCTCCGAAGAGCAGATTACAGCCGCTTTTGACAAACTCCGTCAGGAGCTTGATGAAGAGATACAGGATAAGCTGCGCTCTACACGTGAAAAGATTTTTGGCCATTTTGATGAAGATGTTCAGAAACGCCTAAAGGTGCAACATACTGAGGCGCTGCGTACTCTTGACCGGATCTCAGGGAATCTGTGGAGACTCACAAAGCATATACTTGGAAAAAGGGCCGTATTTGATGATGGTTCACTTTTTTTTCATCTGAAAGACTCTCCCAAATCCAACATCCCTGCAGGAACATACTCTCTTGCACGAAAACGCGACCGGGAAGATACAGAAAATGAGGTGAAACACCGCGTTTATCACCTTGCCCATCCTTTGGGTGAGTGGTGCATTTCAGCAGCAAAAAAGAGTAAACTGCCAGTTAATAATGTATTTTTCGAACTCTCGGATTATCAGACCCGGCTTTCTGCGCTCGAACCGCTTAAGGGATTTTCCGGCTGGCTTACTCTCAAACTGCTTCGTATTGAAAGCTTCGATGCTGAAGAGCATCTGCTCTTTACCGCTGTAACTGACAAGGGTCAAAATTTAGATCCCGAAATAGTGGAGCAGATGTTCAGGTTGAATGGAACGGTTGGAGAGATTTGTTTTATTCCACCCGATATCGAAAAGCGTTTGTCCGGTGACAGCACTGTTTTCACAGATGCCACACTGCGCAAATCAGCAGAGCAAAACGGCAGTCTGTTTCAGGAGCGTCGGGAGCAGCTTTATCGCTGGGCCGATGATGTCGTCGCTGCGGCAGAACGTGAGCTTGCAATGGCAAAGGCTGCACTCAGGATTGCAGAGAAAGAGGCGGGAAGTGCTACTACAGTGGAAGAACAGCATGCAAGCCAGAAACGCATTGCAGAGCTTGAAAGCAAAAAACGAAAAGCCCGTCGTCGCATTGATGATGTAGAGGATGAGATCTTTAAAAAACGAAATGAACTGATTGTACAACTTGAGAGACGAATCTCTCAGAAAACAACGGTTAAGAATATTTTCACATTACGCTGGACTATCCGGTAAGGACAATTAACTCATGAGCAAATATGATGAGCTTGTAGGCAAACTCAGGGAGATATTTCAGATTGACAGGCCTGAACTTGATTTTGGTATTTACCGTATTATTAATGCGCGTTCAAAAGAGATCAACGACTATCTTGAAAACAAGCTCAGGGCACAGGTCGCACAAAGCCTGGCATTTGCAGGGAACGCAAATCAGGAACATCTGCAAAGTGCACTTTCTGAGGCGATTAAAAATGCTGAAGGGCTTGGAGTGCAGCCTGATGAGGTCCCCAAAGTGCAGGAATTGCGAAAGCAGCTCTATGAACAGAGCAGCTATACGAGTGAACATGAAAATGCAGTGTTCTCCCATCTGCTCACCTTTTTTTCGCGCTACTATGACAATGGCGATTTTATCAGTCAGCGCAGGTACAAGGGTGACACGTATGCCATTCCCTATGCCGGTGAAGAAGTTGTGTTGCACTGGGCGAATAAGGATCAGTATTACACCAAAAGTGGTGAGAACTTCTCGAACTACTCTTTTAAACTCGATGATGGGCGTAAGGTGCATTTTCGTTTGATCTCTGCAGATACTGCCAAAGATAATAGAAAAGATAATGATAAGGAACGACGGTTTGTGCTGACCAAAGAGCGAACGGTTGTACGCAGTGATGAGGATGGTGAGGAATATGAAGAAAATATTATTCCTGTTGAGGAGATTGACGGTGAACTGGTTATTCGTTTTGAATACAGGGCAATGCCTAAGGGAAGCAAACAGGATGCACTGGTGAATGATGCTGTAGCGGAAATACTTGCTAACAATGATGTAAAGAGCCGTTGGCTTGATCTTGGCAGACGTGAGCCAACAGAGAAGAATCCTGCCCGCACACTGCTTGAAAAGCATCTTGGAAATTATACTACAAAGAATACTGCCGATTATTTCATACACAAGGATCTTGGCCGGTTTTTGCGGGGTGAGCTCGATTTTTATATAAAAAGCGAACTGATGCATCTTGATGATGTGCAGAATGCCCAGAAGTTTGCTGATATCGAGAAGAATTTGCGAATGATACAGTGTTTACGGGCAATAGCACTTGATCTTATTACATTTCTTGCGCAGCTTGAGGACTTTCAGAAGAAACTGTGGCTTAAAAAGAAGTTTGTGGTTTCGACCCATTATTGTATCACTCTTGACCGGGTGCCAGAGGAGCTGTTTGCAGAGATTGCGGATAATAAGAAACAGTGGGAGCAGTGGGAAAGCCTGGGGATGGTGTCATCTGTAAAAAAGGGAGCGAATGGCGCCCCAAAGCTTGAACTTGGTGCCACTATAGGGACTGTGGAGTATCTCAAAGAGAACACGTTTTTGATGGTTGACACTGCACTGTTTGGCGGGGAATTCAAGGCAAAACTGCTGAGTGGGATCGATAATCTGGATGAGAATGTGGATGGGGTACTGTTTCATGGGGATAATTTCCAGGCTCTGGAGTTGTTGCAGGAACGGTATAGGGAACAGGTGAAGTGTATTTATATTGATCCGCCTTATAATGCGAAATCTACAGAAATATTATATAAAAACACGTATAAGCATTCTAGTTGGTTAACACTTTTGAAAAATAGAATCGAGATTACAAAGGGTCTAATGCAACCGCTTGATGGCATTTTTGTAGTTGCTATAGATGAGGTTGAACAAGAAGTCTTGGGCCAAATACTGTCAGAAGAATTTCCTGAACACCAAAAAACTTGCATAACTGTTGTGCATAATGCGACTGGACAACAAGGAAATAATTTTTCTTATATCAATGAATTTGCTTATGGTGACCTCTAAAAATCTATGTTGAAACCGAAAATTCAATTGTTCATTATCAAAATTAATTCAATTAGTTGATATAAGGGATTTTTGTTCGGGACTTCGGACAAAAAATTGCGATAATGATCCAATATGTAAGGATATAGTTCCCCCTATTTTGTACTGTTTATGCATAGCGAGCCACCGTCTCATATCGAGTAATGTTGTAAACGGTGTTTCTTAAAAAATTCCTGCTCGCAGCCCGACGCTGCCCGATACACCGAAGGGTGTTTTCATGCATCATGGCCATTCGGCCAAATACATGTTCAACCCGTGCCCTTATTGTTGACTTTCTTTTGTTAAGTCCC
>LDWW01000064.1 GCA_001045525.1 Chitinispirillum alkaliphilum
TGTTAATTACCTGCCTGCGCATCTCTGAGCTAAAGTACATAAGCACATTACGGCACAGAATAAGATCCATGGCATTAGTGTTGTTAAGAACCGAGGGGTAGTTGTCATCCGCCAAATTGAGATATGAAAATGTTACAAGTTTTTTGATATCCGGATGAATCTCGAATGATTCGGGTGAAATGATGTTAAAGAAAGTTTTTTTGACCCAGGTGGGTGTTTCGCGGAAAGACCATTGTGAATATATGCCTTCTGTTGCTTTCCTTAGAAACTGGGTGTTGATATCAGTGCCAAGGATTGTAATCTCCCACTCTTTCCAGTCCGGCAGAAGTGTGAGAAAAAGCATAGCTACGGTATAGGGCTCTTCACCGGTGCAGGCACCGGCACTCCAGATTCTTATCCTTTTACTCCCCTTAACCTGTTTAGAGTGAATGATTGAGGGAAGTAATCTGTCTTTTAGTAATGCTATGGTTTTTTTATCCCTGAAAAAATGGGTTTCGCCGATGGTGAGATGGCTTGCCAGGACCTCGATTTTTCTTTTTGACAAGGGTTTTGACAGCAGATCGCTGAAACAAAACTCATCTGTTCCAAGCCCAAGCTCATCGCAGGCGGAAATGATCTTCTTTTCGAAAAAATCCATCTTCTCCCTTGAGAAATCAAGTCCCATCTCAAGTCCTATCAGGTGCTGCAGCACTATTAGCTGAGTATCATTAAAACGCCTTTTGCCCATAGGCTATTCATCTCCCCTGCGGTTGAGGTTTTCAAGTGAATCGTCAAGCTGTTTGTTTTCTTCAAGAGAGAGGAATATGTCGATATCGTGAATGAGAATCAGACCATCTTCCAGAGTTACAACTCCTTGGATGTAATCATATGTTCCGATCATTTGATCTGCTGCGGTGATCATTTCACGGGGATACTGTTGTGCGATCTGAATTGAGTCTGCAATCAGAATGATTGTTCTTCTGGATGTTGTCTTTGCGACAATAAAGATATCGTGTATGGAGAGCTTTTTGGGTTTTAAGCCCAACCGTTTCCTGGTGTCAGCTACGGGTACACTTTCACCATGGAGATTTATGATTCCCCGGATGATAGGGGGGCTTTTGGGCAGGGGGGTAATTTCTGCAGCAGGAATGACCCTTTGTACACAATCCACATTCAGGGCGTAATGAGTCTCCTCAAGTGTGAATGGAAGAAGTGTTACATATTTCTGGTTCATTTTCTGTTCCTGCAAAATTTGTTTATCTCCGGAAAAAATCGGCCCGTGTAAATTGTTTTGCTTATGATAAAAGGATAAAATAATTAAGGGAACTCATGGGTGCTTAAGGAGGGATGATGCAGTGCTGGGGAGTGTGGGTTTTCATATCGGTTTAATCTCTACTGTAAGAATGGCTTAGGGGTAAATGTTGGATTCTGTTTTCAGGGATAGATTTGTTTTGAATTTCTAAACTAAAGCAAAGGATGTGCCAGCTCAGAGGGGCATAATATCTGCTCATTTTTGACTTAAAGGTACCCTGGCCGGTAACTATTTTTTTACTCGGCTTTTAAGGGAGTAATAAATATGGGATACTACAACGAAAAGACTCCCCATCCCGCAGAAGATATTGTCAATTCAATCTCTGACCCGCTTATCCTCATAGATAAGGAACTGCAGATAACCTGGGTCAGCAGATCGTTTTATCAGACATTTGAGGTTGAATTGGACACGCTTTCTGTTATCGGGAAATCTCTGTCGGAGTTGGGTGGGGGATGGAACCGCGCAGAGCTTAAAGAGCTGATTCGTACGAGCATTACAACCGGCAATTGTTTCAAAGGCTTTGAACTGCAGTATTCCCCCACCGCGGGAAACGGGGAAAAACGACTCTCTCTCGATGGGAAAAAACTGGAGAGCAGTAAAGGAAAACCAACACAACTCCTTATCACAGTTCGGGATATTACTGAGAAATATATTTTGCAGCAGAAACTCCTGGGGTCAGAAAAAAAACTCCGCGAACTGGTGGAAGAGATAAACAGTATAATCATCGGTTTCAATGCTGAAGGGGAGATAACGTTTTTTAACCACTTTTCTGAAAAACTGTTCGGCTACAACAGATCTGAAATTTTAGGCAAGTCTTTTGTGGGAACTATTATCCCCACAGTTGATTCAAAGGGCTTCGATAATTCCTCTATCCCCATCCGGATTTCCAAAACACCTGAGGAATTCTACTCAAAAGAGAGTGAGGGGAAAAGAAAAGATGGCTCAAGGATATATTTCTCCTGGAGCGCCAAAGCTTTCCGTGATCAGGCGGGGAATGTAACTGAAATTCTGATTGATGGAAATGATATCACCGAGAAATTTTTGGAAAGAGAAAAATTTGAAGAGAAGCAAAGAGTTGTTCTTGAACAGATTGTAAATGATCTTCCGTTTGGAGTTGCACTTCATGAAGGTCCTGAGTTTATCACCACAATTGTAAATAAAAGCTACTATGATTTTGCCCACGGTAAGGGGGAGATAAAGGGCAGGGCGGTACGGGATGTCTGGCCCGAAATCAAAGATCAGATCATACCGCTTCTGGAGAGGGTGTATAAGACTGGTGAGCCTTTTCATGGCAGGGATGTGGAGTTTACTGTTGTCCGGGACAGTGGGCCGGAAAAGGCCTGGTTTTCTTTCAGTTATCTGCCTTTCTACGGATATGAGGGGGTTATAAGCGGGGTTCTTGTATGGTCGGTGGAAACAACCGAGACTGTGCTGGCCAGAAAAGAGGTCTGGAAAACACTTGAAAGTATTGGGGATGGTTTTTACGCCTGCGATGAGCGGTGGCGATTTGTGTATGTAAATTCACAGGCAGAGCAGATGCTTGGTGTCTCCCGTGATGAGTTGTTGGGCAAAGTACTCTGGGAGGTTTTCCAGGGCTCAGGGCAAACACGTCTGGGTGAGGAGTATCCTCGTTCTGCTGCCGGCGAAAAAAGAGATTTTGAACTTTTCTATACACCATTTAACCGCTGGTTTCATGTAAGAAGTTTTCCACGTGAGGGTGGTGGGATATCGGCCTACTTTGAAGATATCACAGAAAAAAGGGGTTCCGAAGAAAGATTACAAGAGGTAACGGGGATGCTTGAGGCGTTCTTTGATACATCCCCGGTCCCACTCGATATTTTCGATGAAAAAATGAGGTATTTAAAAACCACAAACCAGACCGCGTCATACTTTGGGCTCACACCCCATGAGATGATCGGAAAACCGATCTCTGAACTCAGCCCCGCTTTCTTTAAAAGATTTCTGAAATCTGTTTTGACAGAAGTAATTGAAAACGGCACTGTTTACAGAAATCTGGAATTCAGTGGGGAAGATCCAAAAACCGGGCTGGAAAATTACTTTTTCAGGGCTTCTTTTTTTCCCGTCTCTCTTTCGGGCGGGAAACGTGGCGCAGGGGCTGTATGGATTGATATTACAGAGCAGAAAATCGCTAACCTTGAGCTGCAGAGATTGCTTCAGGAGGTGAAAAAGAGGGCGGAGGAAGCGGAGGAGGGAAGGCGTACACTTGAGGCTTTAATGGAAAATATTCCCGAAGGGATTACTCTGGCAGATACACCCGATGTAAAAATCCGCATGATGAGTCTTTACGGGCAGAAACTGCTTGGAGAAAACCATATAGGTTTGACTGCAGGCAGTGCTGCTCAGAGATGGAAAACCTTCCATCCCGATGGAATAACCCCGATGTCAGAGGAGCAGCTTCCTTTGGTAAGGGCTGTGAAAAACGGAGACGTTCTGCAGGATTTTGAGCTTGTCCAGATAGATGAAATGGGAAACCGATTATTTCTCCTGTGCAATGCGGCTCCAATAAAGGACCGCTTGGGGGAGGTAATCGGAGGGATTTTAGTGTGGCGCGATCTCTCCGAGCGCAGGCGGGCTGAGGAAAAAATAAGAGAGAGTGAGGAGCGGTTTCGCACATTGGCAGATAATATCTCTCAGTTTGCCTGGATGGCGGATACAAACGGGTCTGTTTATTGGTACAACAAACGCTGGTACGATTATACAGGAACAACTTTGGAGGAAATGGAAGGTTGGGGGTGGACAAACGCAGTCCACCTGGATTATGTGGAGCGGGTAGTGAGTAAATTAAAGCGAAGCTGGGATGCGGGGGTGTTCTGGGAAGATATTTTCCCGCTGCGCAGTAAGGATGGCACTTATCGCTGGTTTCTTTCAAGGGCCCTGCCCATAAGAGATGATAGAGGAGAGATTGTACGTTGGTTTGGAACAAACACCGATTTCACAGAGCGCAAAGAGCTCGAAGATGAACTTCTCAGGCGTACAGAGCAGCTTGCATCTGCCAATAAAGAACTGGAGTCTTTTTCCTATTCCGTTGCTCATGACTTAAGAGGTCCCTTAAGAAGCGTTATCGGGTTTTCAGATCTTATGATTGAAGATTGTTTCAATTCACTTAACGGTGAGTGTAGGGAGTATCTGGCCCGAATAAAAAAAGGGGCTGTAAGGATGGGCTCGATAATTGATGATCTGCTTGCGCTTTCGAAAATATCACGTCAGGAGATGGATATACGCGATGTTAATCTCAGTCAGATGGCACAAACGATCATTGAGGAGATTCGTGAGACTTATCCCCAAAGGCCTGCAAAGGTAAGAATACAGAAGGGACTTTGGGTGAAAGCCGATCCCCGTTTGATGAGTGCAGCTTTATTGAACCTGTTTAGCAACGCCTGGAAATATTCCGCAAAGAGCGACAGTCCCCTTATTGAATTTGGGACATTGGAAAAGGAGGGTCAAACCATTTACTTTGTAAAAGATAACGGTGCAGGGTTTGACATGAAACATTATCACAAGTTATTTGAGCCGTTCAAGCGGCTTCATTCCGAAAAAACGTTTGCAGGAACTGGTATAGGGCTTGCAATTGTGGAGCGTACTGTTACCCGTCATGGAGGGAAAATATGGGCAGAAAGTGAGCCCGGACATGGTGCGGTTTTTTATTTCACATTAGAAATTCCGCATTCCGATGAGGGATGAGGGGTGTGGCATGGTAGAAATATTGGCAAGGGTAAATATGAACAAGAGGGGACTGGAGTAGCCTGACTCGCAGAGAATACTCCAGACAAAAATAAAACCTCCTGGCTGGAATTTCCGTCCCGTAACTAAACTAAAACCCTGTTTATTTACTCTCCTCACTTATATAGGACTCGATCACTTCAAAAAAATGGGCATGCTCTTCATAAAGAGATTCTCTGAATGTACTTGCGTCGATCAGTTTTCTTTTCCAGCTTAAAACTTCCTCTGCCATGGTGAAGTTTTGGGCCATGGCAAATTCTTTTATTGTCCTTTTTGCAGTGTGTAAATATAACGTGTTGAAATCAATTGTTTTCAGAGGACCTAATAAAATAGGAGAGGTGAGTTTTTCGTAAACCATCTGCCCCGGTATAGATTCAGGGTTTATATCTTTAAGTGATGCCCACATCCGTTCTGGATTCCCAAATCTGAATTCTGAGGGATGGCTGAGGGGAATTAAGTAAGGGCCTACACATTCATAGTTAAGGGGGCGGTGACGCCGGTCTGTTGTAACTGCAAAACGCAGTGGTCTGTTCATCTCACCGGTTTGGGCCATTTGCAGCCATATATCTAAAATCTGTTCAGAGATAATTTTCTCTCTTGTGTGGGTGAACTGTTTTGAGTATTCCGAGACTGGGATTCCTACTTTTTCACTTTTGGTCTTATAATACGGTCTTAAATTGAGCAGTGATGAATTAACCACAACTACATCTGGCCTGAAATTTTCGGCTTGTTGAAGTGCCACCAGAGGATAGGTATCAAGGTCTCCGCTTGTGATCAAAATCGCATTTGGGGGTAGATGGGCCAGAAGCCATCTGGCAAATTCTATATGGGGGCGGCTGTAGTAGTGATAAAGCTGACTGGCAGCTTTCTTTTCTAAAGAGCTGTCACCTTCAATAATTGAATGAATCCATATAAACTCCCAGGCGGTTCCATAGAAATCGTCGCATTCAACCGCTTTAAACATGTAATAAGTGCTTGAATCGGAGTTTGAATATTCGTTTTCACCATATTGTGTGTTGTGGATTGCGGAAAGTATGGTTAGAGCATGGCTGTTACATTTGTCAAAACTAAGGGCTTTGTGAGCGAATTCTCTGGCTTGGGAAAATTTGCGGAGTCTTTGAAGCGTTTCGGCATAATAGGTTAGGAGTGTGGGGTCTCCTGGATATTTTTCGATTTCGCGGGAAAGCTTTTCTTCGGCAATTTCAAGCTGGTTAGTTGAGTAGTACTGGTACCAGTTGGATTCTTTATATCTGTTTGTTTTGATAGAGGGTGAGCATGCGCCGAGAAAAAGGATTGTGAAAGCGATAAAGATCTTCATTTTATAACCTTTTGATGGGGTAGTAGTTTCAGAAGTGTGTTTCAAAATGGGAATGTGAGTAATATAATTGACGGCTATTGGTGGTTAGAAAGGGAATTTTCGGTTTGAGGATAGCTCTTTTTCAGTAGTTTTAATTTTGGTACTTGTTTTGCAATGTTACCTTTATTATATTTAAGTAACTGATTGAGAGTGTGGTACGAATTTTGAAGATCAGTTATATTGCATCAGACATATCGCGGGGTGGAGCAGTCCGGTAGCTCGTTGGGCTCATAACCCAAAGGTCGTTGGTTCAAATCCAGCCCCCGCTACCAATAGATGAAATGGCTCGGGTTTTTTACTCGGGCCTTTTTTCGTTTTAATAATGCGCAGAAAAGCTTTGGTTAGAGAAAAAGAGATAAAAAGCTACAAGGTTGGTGAAGCTTTTAAGAGGTTGACAGGTAGCTCGTTGGGCTCATAATCCCGCCGTCGGCGGGATCGTTGGTTCAAATCCAGCCCCCGCTACCAATAAAGAAAAGGCTCGGGTTTTTACTCGGGCCTTTTTTCGTTTAATAATGCGCAGATAAGCTTTGGTTAGAGAAAAAGAGATAAAAAGTTACAAGGGTGGTGAAGCTTTTAAGAGGTTGACAGGTAGCTCGTTGGGCTCATAATCCCGCCGTCGGCGGGATCGTTGGTTCAAATCCAGCCCCCGCTACCAATAAAGAAATGGCTCGGGTTTTTTACTCGGGCCTTTTCTTGTTTAATAATGCGCAGAAAAGCTTTGGTTAGAGAAAAAGAGATAAAAGTTACAAGGTTGGTGAAGCTTTTAAGAGGTTGACAGGTAGCTCGTTGGGCTCATAATCCCGCCGTCGGCGGGATCGTTGGTTCAAATCC
>LDWW01000065.1 GCA_001045525.1 Chitinispirillum alkaliphilum
GGGGGCATCCCGATTTTGTGAATCGGGATAGTCGAAGTTTTCTTAAAAATCATAATTAAAAGTAAAAGAGAATAAGAATGATTCGGGCGCATGCCGGGTACGGCACCGGTTCTCCTTCAGGCTTCCCGATTGAAATCGGGATTCCTCCTCGGTGCCACGTTTGTAGGGCTTCGCGAAGACACTCCGCCCTTTGAGGTCACTGGCACTTAAGAAAGTGCCACATAGCCGTCCCCCCTTGCGCGGTTTGCAGTGTAGGTATTTACTTTGTGTTGACATTATCTTAATTCCGCTCGCACTGAGCATCCCGATTTCCGAATCGGGATAGTCGAAGTGTTCTTGGAAGTATAATCTAAAGTAAAAGAGATTGAGAGAGAGGATAAGAATATTCTGGGCGCATGCCGCGGATGGCACCGGTTCTCCTTCAGGCTTCCCGATTGAAATCGGGATTCCTCCTCGGTCCCTCGTTTATAGCGCTCCGAGGACTCCGCTTTTTTGAGGGGACTGGACAATAGGAATTGTCCACCTGCAGTCCTCCCTGCCGCGGTTTACCCGGGCGGTATGTTTTTGTCAAAGTCCTTCTTTTGTTTTAAACTACACTCTTAACATTAGCTAAGGTTTTACATATGATCTTTCACTCTAAAAGGCTACAATATCGCTTACCAAAGCGTGCCCCCGTGCTACTTCGGCTGCGCTCAGTATAAATTCCCGACTGCATTGAATGGGTAGCGGAAGATTCAGGTGTCCGCACCTGAAGCTGCAGCGAGGGAAATGCTTTTCCCATCCAGATAATTCTTAATTTATTTCTGTTTTGTAGAGAGTAAAAGTAGGAATATTCTGTGCCTCCATGTTGTCTCTCATCAATCCACTCAAATGTATCCAGATTTCAATATATTAACCATCCTCCAGCGTAATCTTTGAGGGTAAGACTTTTCAATATAAAAAGGAGGCCTGATTATGGATGAATATATCAATATTGAATCCGATACAATTAAACCCAGGTCATCTTCGACTCATAAAGAGGTTCAAAATGAGTTTCGGGAGAAGGGGATGGAAATGGCCCGCTCCAAAAAGGGTGCGGTAGTTGGTGAGATGGAGAACATCTGTAATGCGCTTCATGCAGCATCTGAACAGTTGCATGATAAAAATGACTACTTTGCAAAATGGGTGGATATGGCAGCAGAAAAGGTTGATTCGGCATGTGAATTTGTGAAAAAAGAAGAGCCGGAGGATGTAGTTAGTGCTGTGAAGGATTTATCGCACAAAAATCCATACCTTGCAATCGGGGGGATGTTCTTTGCAGGTTTGGCCCTGTCCAGGTTTTTGAAAGCAGGGGATGGCAAAGCCATTTCGAAGGAGGAGTAAAATGAACGGATATGATGAAAAATATGCAACCATCGAACAGGAATCGATCGGGGAACTGATAAAGGATCTCAGGGATGAAGCATTTGTGATGGTTCGTCAGCAGGCAGAGCTTATTAAAACAGAATTCTCTGAAAAGGTGAGTAAGCTGACTAAAAACACCACGTATCTGCTGCTTGGCAGTATAGTGCTCTTTTGCGGAGTGTTGTTTCTGCTTGCCGGTCTTACATTCCTGGGTTACGTAGGCCTGCTTGCTGCAGGTGTTGCTCCGGGGACTGCAATCTGGCTGATGCCCCTAATTACAGGTGTAATAGTTGGGGTTATCGGAGCAGTGATGCTGAGCAAGGGAGTCAAAGCTATTAAAAATACATCTGTCGTTCCCCAAAAGACGATCCACTCACTCAAGGAGGATCAGCAATGGCTAAAGCAGAAGAGAAAGTAAAAGGTAATGGACGCAGCGCATCACTATATGATTGGGAGCCGGTGAAAGAGAGTGGTGAGCATAAGAGTTCAGGTGAGATAGAGCATGATATTGAGGAAACCCGTCACTCCATGGATTTGATTCTCGATGCTCTGAGCGGAAGATTCAGCTCCAAGAATCTGGCGGACCGTGTGACACACTTTTTCCAGAGCCCGCAGAACAGGGACAAGGCAAAGGAGAGGATCGGTGATATAGGGGAGAATATTTCCGAATCGTTCGCCAAAAATCCTCTTCCAGCGATTCTCATGGCATCAGGTGCGGTCTGGATGATCTGGCAGGGACGTCAGGAGCCAAAACAGGAGAAAGGGGAGAAAAAAGAGGGCAAAGGGAAAAAACTCAAAGAAAAATTCTCGGGTGAATCAGAAAAGTTAAAAGGCAAAGAAGGAGAGTTCAAGGAGGGGATGGAGGAAAAAAAGAAAGAGTATAGTCAAAGGTCAGGGGAGCTAAAGCAGCAAACCCAAAATGCCTATAAGAGAGCTTACGAAAAGACCGATTCTGCTCTTCACGAAAATCCTCTTCTGTTTGGAGCTTCAGCATTGCTGGGCGGAGTGCTTTTGGGACTATTGTTGCCGGAAACCCAAAAGGAGAAGGAAATTGCTGGTGAAAAATCCCATGAGGTTATTGAAAAGGTAAAAGAGAAGGGGGTTGAGCAGGAGAAATCAGTCTCACAAAAGCTTGACACAGGGCTGGAGCCAAAAAAGGAAGACATTGGACCCATCGAGCCAGAATAGCTTAGCTTTTTTTGTGTATCTTTAAGTACCTGAGCCCGGAAATTTTGCCACATATTTTTCCGGGCTCTTTTTTTTGCGCCTTGCATGGCATTTCTGTTATTTGTTACTACCTCTTCGAGTGTCCCCCCTCCCTGTAAATTTGATATTTGAGTTGTCACACGGTATGCTGACTAACAGTCAATAACAGTTTAGAAGAGTCGCTTGATTTTTTGCTTAATTCCTTCCATTCTGCTGTTCGGATCATTTGACAGTGAAAGTCGGGTGTTTTTGTTTGCCTGTCTTTTGTGCCTCCCCATCCCTAAGGTATAATCCTTGCTCACCTCTCTTTATATACAACATCGAATTGCAAAACATTGATGAGGTGAGTTTTGAATCATAGCCACAGCAACCATCATAATCATAACAGCCACGGAGATCACCACACTTCCATGGTAGCTGATTTCAGGCGCCGTTTTTGGATTGCACTGATTATTACCATCCCCATTCTTGCCCTTTCACCTATGATTCAGCAATTCCTTGGTATAAGAGAGGTGATGCAGTTTCCGGGGGATCAGTTTGTTTTGTTCCTCCTTTCCGCATTTCTTTACTTCTGGTGCGGAAAGCCGTTTCTGACCGGTATTGCAAATGAAATCAGAAAGCGGGATTTTGGCATGATGACCCTTATTGCCATAGCAATCTCTGTTGCCTTTTTTTACAGTGCAGCGGTGACTTTTGGTCTGCCCGGTGAAACGTTGTACTGGGAGCTTGCCACACTCATAACAATCATGCTTCTTGGACACTGGCTTGAGATGCGTTCTGTTTCGGGGGCTTCCCGTGCACTGGAATCGCTGGTCAAACTTATGCCTTCAGTGGCACACAGAGTAGACCAATCCGGAAACATGCAGGATGTGCCTGTGGCAGGCTTGTCACCGGGGGAGACGGTACTTGTCAGGCCAGGGGAAAAAATACCTGTTGACGGTATGGTTACAGACGGACAGTCTTCTGTAAATGAAGCTATGATTACCGGAGAGTCGCTTCCTGTGAATAAAAAGAAGGATATGGAAGTGGTGGGCGGAGCGGTAAACGGTGAGGGATCCCTGAAGGTAAAGGTTACAAAAACAGGAAAAGACTCCTATCTCTCCCAAATGGTAAAACTGGTGGAAGAGTCGCAGCAGGGTAAGTCAAAAACTCAGGTTCTTGCCAACAGGGCTGCAGTATGGCTTACAATCGTAGCTCTTTTAGGAGGAACTGTCACGATCCTTATCTGGTTTTTCATTGCAGGGGCGCCTTTTCCATTTGCCATTGAGAGAACGGTGACGGTGATGGTAATTGCCTGTCCCCATGCACTGGGTCTTGCCATACCGCTGGTTATTGCGGTCTCCACATCTCTTTCTGCCTCAAAGGGGCTGTTAATTAAAAAGCGGCCTGCATTTGAACAGGCCAAAAAAATTCAGGCGGTGTTGTTTGATAAAACCGGAACACTCACCGAAGGAAAATTTGGAGTGACAGATATTGTATCACTGGACAAAAATTTTGACGAACAGAAAGTTTTACTCTGGGCGGCTTCTGTGGAGGAGCATTCGGAGCACCCCATTGCCAGAGCGATTGCCGACAGTGTAAAAGAGAAAAAGAGTGTTTCTCAATTTGAGGCAATTTCCGGAAGAGGGGCAAAGGGGAAGGTGGAAGGAAAGCAGGTTCTGGTGGTGAGTCCCGCTTATGTTAAAGATGCGGGCATAAATTACAGAGAGAATCCTGCACTTACCAAACTGCTTGAAAGTGGTAAAACTGTAGTTTTTCTGATTATTGAAAAGAATGTTTCAGGGGCAATTGCTCTTATGGATATAATTCGTCCCGAATCCAGGGAAGCTATTAGCAGGCTCAATGCAATGGGAATTAAAACCATGATGATAACGGGTGATAACAAGAGGGTAGCATCATGGGCTGCGCAGGAAATGGGAATCGATGAATTTTTCGCAGAGGTTCTTCCTGAGCAGAAGGTTGAAAAAATTAAAGAGGTTCAAAACAGAGGGCTGTTTACCGCCATGGTAGGGGATGGAATCAATGATGCTCCTGCGCTGGCAACCGCCGATATCGGTATCGCCATTGGCGCAGGAACAGAAGTGGCGGCTGAAACCGCAGATATAATTCTGGTGAGAAACGATCCCCGGGATGTGGTATCAGTTCTTAATCTTTCAAGAGCTACCTACAGAAAAATGATTCAGAACCTGTTCTGGGCTACCGGGTATAATGTTTTTGCTATTCCGTTGGCTGCAGGGGTGTTGTATGGATGGGGAATTATTCTGAGCCCTGCAGTTGGGGCGGCTCTGATGTCCCTGAGTACAATCATAGTGGCGGTAAATGCAAAGTATTTGAAGGTTGAGTAAACAGAAGAGAGTTTCATCAATTTTCTTCTGCCTTTTTTCTATCTACCTAAGGAGGATTGCATGAAATCAGTAAAAATTATAACAATTCTGTTTCTTTGTGCTGTAACAGCTTTTGCACAGCAGCAGCCCGGCAATAATGAGCATCACGACCAAATGGAGGAAAATGGCCGGAGACAGGACATGATGCAAAGACGTATGATGTATATGGGTATGATGGCGATGTGTCCCGTTGAGCAGCTGCAACCAAAGGCGATTCCTACCGAGGATGGTGGGGTAATTGTAATTATTGGGAATAAACTGATTAAGTATGATCAGGATCTAACTCAGCAGCAGGAGGTTACAGTAGAGCTGAGCCGGGAGGAGATGGAATCAATGATACAGAAGAGAAGAGAAATGATGGAGATGTGCAAGGAAATGATAAGGGAGTTTATGGAAGATGAGGATGAAGAAGAAATGGAAAATCAGGAAGAAATGGAAAATCAAGAGCAGTAATTGAAACTGCGGTCAGAATTTCGTAAGACTGTCTGTGTATAGACAAAAATACCCAGACAGTTTTTTTATCCAAAAAACTAATATTCTGATCGGTTTTTTTGGGGGGAAAGTGCTTGTTGATTTGTATGTAACAGTTGCTTCGGGGTAATGTTAAACCGCCTTAACATTCTCACTGGTTAAAAAATTGCAGTAATAATTGGAAAACACAATTTTTTTTTGAAGGAGGAGAAAAATGAGAAAAAGTCAGTTGGTTTTGGCCGTAACTGTTCTGATTGCTGTTATGGCAGTCGCACAGCATGGGCCACATCATCAGGAGCAAAGAGATAGACAAATGGAATGTCCATCGCCTCAAATGAGGGGTGCTATGGGATTGGCCATGCTTTGTCCTCTTCACGAATTGCAGCCAAGAGTTATACCTGCAGATGACGGAGGGATTTTTGTAATCGCAGGCAACAGAATAACAAAATATGACAGAGAATTAAATGAGCAAAACAGCATAACGGTTGAACTTGACAGAGTGGATATGCAGTCCATGCTCAGGCAAAGAAGGGATATGATGCAGATGTGCAGGGAGCTGATGAAAGAATTTATGGAAAATGAAGAAGATGTGGAAAATGAAGAGAATCATGAGCATTGAATAAGCTTAGCTGTGAGTTTGATATGATAGGACTGTCTGTGTTATAGTCGTAAAAAACCGGGCAGTCTTTTTTAATCAAAATCCGTATTTAAACTTCGGACAGGAATTGTCTTGAAAAACCTAAAGCATACATATGATAACTTTGCCCCTTTTTATGAATATGGAGAACGGGCTCTTGAGGTAATAATAAGACGCGTACGAAAAAAATTTTTCCAAAGAATTAATCATAATGACATTCTTGAGGTTGGAATCGGAAGCGGCAGAACCATTCCATATTACAGAATTGGAACTAACCTCACGGCTGGTGATCTGAGCCTTGCGATGATGAGATTTGCCCGAAAAAAAGCCCTTTTTGTTTCCGGTTTTTCTCTCACTTCCGCTCGCACTGCCTGTCCTGAGCTCCCAGTCGAAGGGAGCATCCCGATTTCCGAATCGGGGTAGTCGAAGTGTTCTTGAAAATTATAATTGAAAGTAAAAGAGATTAAAAGAGAGTAAGAATATTTTGTGCGGCTGCCGAAGACAGTTCGACCAGGCTGCTATGATGAAAATCAACCTTTTCTTACTACCTTCTTTATTTTTTTGTCATTTCATATAAACACCTGCTTGGTCTTGTGATGGCAGCACCAGACAGACCCCTCAATAGGTCTCGCTGGTGATGCCACTCCACGCTCTTAAATTTGTTTTAAACTACAGAACAAGTTATAAAAAAGGCCTCTTCAGTCTGCTATTCGAGTTTCCTTCATAAAGAAGTTACTCAGGTTACCGTTCGGAAAGTCGGATATGGCGCCGCACATACTCAGATTGCGTTCTTCTTATACGAGTTCAACTCCGGTCGAAACGTGGTACGCCTTTTTCCGATAACGCAAATTACCCTTTTTTATTGTCTGACATGCAATCTAAAACGTCCATTTATCTTTTACAAACCTTAAATTGCTATTCAATCACCCCTACCAGATATTCCTCTTTGTTATGCATACAAGTCCACATACGAACAACAAGTTTTCTGGCTATTGCTACTATGGCCTTCTTTTTACTTCCGGTATTACTTGTTATCCGATTGAATGCTTCAAGCATCACCGGATCCTTTTTAATGCAT